>NZ_JAWLCK010000002.1:0-77049 GCF_041687175.1 Lutispora sp. | reverse complement strand
CATGAAAAAGCCTGGCAATTATTATTTTGTCAGGCTTTTATATAGGTTATCAGTGGTGCATTCCATTCTCTCCTGCACCTTTAATCAAAATTTTCTCAAGTTCTACCTGCGCTCTGTGAGTAATCTTACTATACCCTCCCAGTATAAAGCCATGCATAAATGGGGGTTTTGGAGGGTGTTGCTCAGGCGGATTCAGTGACAGCACATAGTTTTTAGTCACATTTGGTACATTATCCGGTTCAATAAATAGAATAGGAGAGTGCTTTCCAATATGAGCAAATATGCTTGCTGATAAAACATGAACCCAGTCTTCTGGTACTCCAAAACAAAATGACCATCCATCTCTAGTATTTATATTCCACCCAAAATCGCCCTCTGGTGAATAATACTTAGTAAAGTTTACCGCACATTCATAAGGGGTGCTGCCTCCAATTCTATCTACCTTACCTTTTACCAAACCTCTTATCTCATTAAGAACTTCATCTGATATTAAATGCTTACCTGCAATGACAAATACATTTTTATCGTTATATTTAATCAATTTTCCTCTTGTAGCCTCCGGCAATCTATCTTCATATGAAAAAAGAATGGGAACCCCCATGTGAGCAGTGAAATAAGCAGCGTGCAAGCATCCTGTAGGGCTATCAGCAGGAACAATCATTATATTGTCAGAACCTTCACTGGTTTTAGAAGCTACCTTGTATCTGAATTCCAAAGCTTCCCCAGCTGTATCGACAGGATCTCTGCCTATAACTCTTATAGTAGATAACCCCGCATTCCTAAGCTGCATCTCTACAGCAGGACATATCGGTCCTACAATAATAACTTTAGCAGGTACATTCAGGCCTGTAGGAGACAGTCTCTTAATCTCTGCCAGTATTCCTGTGGAAAGCCTAAAGGGATTAGTAAATAACAAAGGGGCATTAACCGGAAAATGGATAATAGGTGAGGCTAACAATCCATAGTGGTATGTGGTCAAAGGAACAAGTATAACTGCATTAGGTCGCCATTCCACATCAGTACTCGGATAGGCTGTCTTTGTTGCATTTATATTGAATTCTATTGGATTATCTCCCATAATCCTGGTGGTATCAAGTGTATTAGTCGCTGAATAGAAGTTTTTATAAGATGATAGCAAAACCTCATCTCCCTACACTCAATAATAAACTTACATATTATTTATATTATTAATTTTACTTATATTGTGTGATTACAAAGAATATTCCTGGGAGACGACGGTCATCTAATAAACTTATCTATTGCAGCATTTAATTTTTCCAGTGGTTCCTTATCCTTGTTCTCAATAGCTTCCAAAACACAATGGTTGATATGATCTTCCAAAATTAGCTTACCTACATTATTGAGGGCAGATCTGACTGCCGCAATCTGTATGAGTATTTCGCTGCAATCCTTCCCTTCCTCTATCATTCTTTTAACAGCTTCTGCATGTCCGATGATTCTTGACATTCTGTTTATCACCTGTTTTTGTTGAGGATGATTATGTTCATGCATCTTAATCACTCCTTATAAACTAATATAATTTCTTATCTTTCCATCCGCCTTTTAAAAAACGGATCATTAAAATAATACCTCTGATGCCTATATCTATAGAAACCGCCACCCACACTCCAACTAATCCCATATGAAGTTTAAGGCCTAATACATATACTCCCAGTACCCGTAATCCCCATATACCAATTAAGGTTGAATACATAGGAAACTTCGTATCTCCTTCACCCTGTAGCGCTGAAGTAATTACAGTAGTAGCAGAAGAAAAGGGCTGAATTAATGCTATTATTCTTAGAACTTTTACAACCAAGTCAATTACCATTGGATCTTTGCTGAAAAGACTAGCGAGGATAGGTGCGAATATGTAAAAAAATATGCCTGCCAGTACCATAAATATGGCGGCTAAAAAATATGACATTAATCCTGCTTTTTGAGCTACTTCTTTTTTTCCGGCACCAAGATTTTGCCCAACCAAGGTGGCAGCTGCCACTCCAAATCCCATTCCTGGCAAATAGGAAAAGGTTTCAATTGTTCCAGCTATATTATGGGCAGCGTAAGCTTCGGTACCTATTCTTATTATCATTCCGCTATATATAAGCTGTCCGAATCTCATGAATAACTTTTCCAATGCAGCGGGTAGCCCGATTTTTGTAATGGATTTGAGTATAACCCTATCAATATGCCATTTATTAAATAAATTAACATGTATTTTTACTTTATTCCTATTGATTTTCATAAACAGAAGTATAACACCTGCAACTCTAGAAACGGTAGTGGCAACACCAGCACCTAATATTCCAAGACCTTTGAAATTAAATATACCAAACATCAATATATAATCCAGAACTATATTAATCATATTCATTACAATGGCTATTTGCATAGGTGTTTTAGTATCTCCTGCACCCCTTAAACTACTGGATAATATCATCATAATGCACAGGAATACCGATGGAACTGCTACAGGGTAAAAGTATGGCAATGCATACTGGAACACTTTTTCTTCTGTGCCCAATACAAGTAATATTTCTTTTGAAAAAACTGCATTTATGATTCCTATAAATATACCGATGACTAACGCCAAAATAATTGATTGTTTAACTGTGTTGTTAGCACTTTCAATATCATCGGCACCTATATTCCTTGATATAATTGCAGTGGTTCCTACCCCAAGAGCTAGAAAGAACGCAATGTAAATATTCATAATAAGGTTTGTTATTCCAACTCCGGCTATTGCTTCTGTCCCTATTTTCCCAATAAAATATGTATCTACCACACCAACAAAAACCTGCAAAACATTTTCTATTATTGCAGGTATGGCTAGCGCCATAATAGTTTTAGCATCACTCTCCTTCATAAATCCCTTGATGGCTGCTGTCATTTCTGTCATAATATAGAACTCCTCCAAAAATAAATATATCCCCCATAGGGGGATATATTTATTATAATACTTATACTTTTTTATTGCAACTAAATTGTGTAACAAGTATAATGCAAATTATTTTGTAGATACTATGGCCACATCCCTCAAATCATAATTGAGAATAAATTGGGGTACTATAAGAAAGGCTTCCTATGGGTTATAAAATAATGGCTTTAAAGAACTACGTCAAGGGAGAGCATTTTATGGAAGATAGGTATATCAACTTCAATGAAAAGCGAATGTATATTTTCAGTGAACTTGTAAAGAGATACTGGAATGGAAATTTGAACAATGTAAAGGACTTGAATGATTTGGCATATGATATCAAAAATAAATATGGTTTCAGAAATAATGAAATGTCCTTTATAAAGGATCATATAAGAATTGCAATGGGTTTGGATCCTAATAGAGATGATGAGTTTAAAGATGAGTTGGACATGGTAAAAAAATATAAAAAAATCAATCTGCCTATTGTTGCCAAGATCGATGGTCCCTGTGAATATTGCAGCCATAATCCTTGCCAATGTATGATATTTGAAAAGTATGAGGCTCCCATATATAGCAGAGCAAATGAGCCCATTATTGTTAATGATAAATGTCTCAACTGTGGTTATTGTGCTTCTAAATGTGATTTTGGAGCCATATCCGACAAGATAGAATTCATTCCTCTTATTGATTTGCTGAAAAGTGATGAAACCCACGTCTTTGCTGCAGTGGCACCAGCAATAGTAGGTCAATTTGGCGATGACATCAACATGGGCCAACTTAGAACTGCTCTTAAGATGATAGGTTTCAAGGATATGATTGAAGTAGCTCTCTTCGCTGATATTCTCACTATAAAAGAAGCTCTTGAGTTCGATCATTTAGTAAAGACTGAAGAGGATTTCTTTTTAACAAGCTGTTGCTGTCCTGTATGGTTCAACATGATTAAAAATAACTACCCTGACATCTATAAGCATCTCTCTCCTTCTGTATCCCCAATGATTGCCTCAGGCAGAATACTGAAGAAATTATATGGCAATGCCAAAATCGTATTCATTGCTCCCTGCATAGCAAAAAAAGCAGAAGCTAAAGAGCCTGAGCTAAAAGAGGCTATAGATTATGTGCTAAATTTCAGGGAGCTAAAAGAAATTTTCAGTGCTCTTGAAATTAATCTGAAAGAGCTTCAATCAGACGAAAAGGATCAGGCCTCTTTCGGAGGAAGAGTCTATGGAAGGACCGGCGGTGTCAGCTTTTCAGTCAAAACTGTGGTAAACAGGCTGGCGCCTACAAGAGTCATCAAGCTTAAAGCTAAAAAGGTTGACGGGGTAAAAGGGTGCAGACAAATACTGAATGATCTGTATGAGGGCATTAAAGTGGACTCAAACTTTATTGAAGGTATGGGCTGCTCAGGCGGCTGTGTAGGCGGTCCAAGGGCTAATATCGATGTAGAAAAGGCAACTAAACTAATAAATGAATTTGGAGAAGATTCATTTATTTTGACACCCTTTGACAACTTGAATGTAATGAAAATCCTAAATCAATTAGGCATCAGCAATATAGAGGAAATTATGGAAAATGAAGCAATAAAGAAACTGCTTTCAAGATAATATCTGCTATGTTATATAAAGATACTATGATAAATAAGAATACATTAATTACCTCACATATAAACAAAGAGAGGTTACTATACTTTCAAGTGTAGTAACCTCTCTTTGTTTACAAGGAGTTTTTTCAAAAATAGTTATTATGGATAACAACATATCTAAAATCGATTATTATTAAAGCCACCCATCATACCGCCGTTATAATAACCGCCCATCATTCCTCTTGCGGATTGTCTACCTCCGAAGCCTCCGCATGGTCCATACCCATTTTCTTCATGGAATCTTTCCATATAATTAAAATGTTCTTCCCATGCTTTTGCTTCTTTTTCGGTAACATCACCATTTTCCTTAGCTTCATTTACCCAGCTCCTCATGGAATCAAACATGGAGTTGAAAAAATCGGCTCTCTCTGAACCATTCTCTCCTGCCGCATAAACTACTGGTAAACTCAACACAGTGACCAGTAAAAATACGGTAACTAACACTGTAATTTTTTTCTTCATAAGTATTAACCTCCTGCTAAATTGAAATTTATTATTTGTTATGTGTCTATGCTTTGATAATACTACGAGAATGTGGAGAATTTATGAAGAAAATCTTTAAAAAATTTTTTGTCTCCATAAAATCAACACATCTTTTTTTTATATTTGTAAACATGTAATAAATTTTAAAAAATTTATACTGGGAACACAATAAGGGGAGGTCATCTATGAGTATTAAAAGAGAAAAAATTAAAGTGTATGAAATGACTTGTACATCTTGTGAAAATCGTGTTGAAAGAGCTATTAAGAAGCTAAATGGAGTATTGTACGCCAAAGCCAATTTCAGTGAGCAATTTGCAGAAGTTGAATACGATGATGAGCTATGCAACCTGAATAAAATTAAAGATGCAATAAAAAGTTCCGGATACAGTACGCAAGGTTCCAATGATTATAAATTCATGGGAATCCTGATAATTGCTGTAGGTATAGTTCTTCTAGGTTTAAAAACCAATGGCTTTGATATGGAAGAAAAGCTTGCTAATGCATCCTATGCAGTTCTCTTTCTGGTAGGGGTGCTTACATCAATCCACTGTGTAGGGATGTGCGGTGGAATCATGCTGTCTCAAAGCTTGTCAAGAAAAGGCGAAAACAAGTTCGAGGCTATTCAGCCGTCACTTTTATATAACTTAGGGAGAGTCATAGCTTACACTATCCTCGGCGGAATTATCGGTGCCCTTGGTTCTGTGATTTCGCTTTCGATTACTGCAAAAGCAGCAATGCAGATATTTGCAGGTGTATTTATGATCATGATGGGCTTTAATATGGCTGGCTTCAGTGCATTTAGAAAATTTCATATTAAGCTGCCTCATTTTGCTTGCAAAGCAAAGAGTAAATCTGGCTCTCCATTTATAGTCGGCTTGCTAAATGGTTTGATGCCCTGTGGTCCTCTTCAAACCATGCAGCTTTTCGCTCTAGGCACAGGAAGTCCATTAAAAGGTGCATTGGCCATGTTTATGTTTGCAGTAGGAACAGTGCCCCTTATGCTGACCTTCGGTGCATTATCTGGGCTATTGAGCAGAGGCTATACCAAAAAAATACTTAAATTTAGCGGTGTGCTTATCGTAATCCTTGGCCTGATAATGGGAAACAGGGGTCTTGCACTGGCAGGCATAAACATTAATCCTATGACGGTATTCGCCAGCAGTTCAAGTGGTTCATCAAATCCGTATGTGGCAAAAGCAACTATACAGGATGGCATTCAAATAATAAACATGACTGCTAATAACAACGGTTATACCCCTAATGCTTTTTATGTCCAGAAAGGAATACCTGTTAAGTGGGTAATCGATGGCCAGCAAATGAATTCATGCAATAATGCAATCGTTGCAAGAGAATTGAATCTTGAATGGAAGTTGAAAAAGGGAGAAAATATTAAAGAATTTACACCAGGAGATAAAGATATAAACTTCAGTTGCTGGATGGGTATGATAAGAGGTGTTATAAAGGTTGTTGACGACCTGGACACAGTTGATACTTCAAAGGCTGACCCTTCCTTACCGCCGCCAAGTACGGGTCCAAGCTGCTGCGCAGTACCAATAGATGAAGAATCCGATATAACAAGCAAGCCCAGCATTTATGGTGACGATATATCTCAAGCTTCAACTGAAACACTGGTTAGCAAAGCTATAGTTGACGGAGAATATCAAATTGGAAAGTTTAAAGGTATAGGTTATGAATTGCAGCCATTAATTGTTGTTACAGGAAACAGAGAGAAAACAAAGTTAAGTTTCAATTTAAGCGATTTCGATAATCCTGAGGGCGAATACTATATTTTCGATGCAACGACAGGAGAAGATATTATCTCATTTACCGGCAAAAAAGGTATAAATGAAGTTGAGTTTAGTCCTAAAAAAACCGATGGCTATATAATTATAAAAGATAACTATATTTTAGGTGTAGTTGAAGTAGTTGACGATATTAATACCGTGGATTTAGAAAAAGTTCGAAGCAAATATTTTCCATAAAATTAATACCTTTGTATCCATATGGATACAAAGGTATTTTCTCATTTCATCATCTTTTCTATGGTTTTAAGAAGCTCATCCACTACTTCCATTTCTCCTGCCTGTATCCTGCTGATAAGACAACTTTTCATATGGCTTTCCAGCAGCAACTTGCTTACAGAATTCATCGCAGCCTGTACAGAAGCTATTTGATTAAGAACATCATCACAGTAGACATCCTTCTCTATCATTCCTTTTATGCCTCTAACCTGGCCTTCTATTCTGTTGAGTCTTGATATGAGAGATGACTTCATCTTGTCTGACCTGTTTGTCTTTCTTTGATTGCAGGTTTCATCACAGCAGCTTCCACAATCAGTTATTTTGCAATCATCATTCATTCCATAACCCCCAAAATCTTTACAATCCTATATGCTTTTAATACCGATTACATCATATCCTGCTTCTTCAACTGCTTCTTTAAGCTTGGAATCCTCAACATCACCACTTAGTTCCACAGTTGCATATTTGCCTTCCAGGCTTACTTCCACATTTGCAACTCCACTGATTTCCTTTAGAGCTTCCTCTACATGCTTTACACAATGTCCACAGTTCATTCCTTCGATATTGATTTGTTTTTTCATTTCATTTCCTCCATTCATATTAAAATTGGTCTTAAGATCCTTCGGGCTTCACCCTCAGGATGACTTTTGTCAGTTCTTCAAGCTAGCTTTTATATTACATTTTTGTCTATTATCTTGTGGGTTTGAATCCTCTCAGTCTGAGAGCATTGGTGAGAACTGATACGGAGCTCAAAGACATAGCTGCTGCCGCAAATACCGGATTCAACAAAGGTCCGCCGAATAAGTGAAGCACTCCAGCTGCCAATGGTATTCCTGCAGTATTATATCCAAAGGCCCAAAAGAGGTTTTGCTTGATATTTCTTATGGTGCTCTTGCTCAATTCTATTGCTGCTGGTACATCCATAAGATCGCTCCTCATCAATACTATGTCTGCGGATTCCATGGCTACATCGGTACCAGAGCCTATAGCTATTCCTATATTCGCCTGGGCTAGAGCTGGTGCATCATTTATGCCGTCTCCTACCATGGCAACCTTTTTGTTCTCTGCTTGCAATTTCTTTACCTCATTAGCCTTGTCCTGAGGAAGTACCTCTGCAAGGACTCTGTCGATACCAACTTGTTTTGCTATTGCTTCAGCAGTCCTTTTATTATCACCGGTTATCATAACAACCTCTATCCCCATATCATGAAGCCTTTGAATTGCCTTGGCACTGCTTTCCTTCACCACATCTGCTACTGCAATTATGCCTGCTAGCTTATTATCAATAGCTATATACATAGGTGTCTTTCCTTCCGAAGCAAGTCTGTCCGATTCTTCTTCCAACTCCTTAAGTTCAATATTCTTATCTATCATAAGTTTTCTATTTCCAAGAAGTACATCTTGTCCTTCAATATTAACCTCAATTCCATGACCAGGTATTGCACTGAATCTATCTACCTTTAGCAAATCAATATTTTCATTTTCTGCTCCCCTTACTATTGCTTCGCCTAAGGGATGTTCAGAACCTTTTTCTGCCGATGCCGCAATCTGGAGAAGCCTATTTCTCTCATTTCCATTAACAGTTACAATATCGGTTACTTCGGGTTTACCTTCTGTTATAGTACCTGTTTTATCAAATACTATTGTATTAATTTTATGAGTGGTCTCCAGTGCTTCTCCACCCTTTATCAATATACCGTATTCAGCCCCTTTGCCCGTACCTACCATTATGGCTGTAGGCGTTGCCAGCCCTAAGGCACAAGGACATGCTATTACTAATACTGATATAAATATGGTCAATGCAAATACCGCAGATTCTCCACTTATATACCAGGCAATTGATGCTACTATAGCTATAGCAAAGACTATGGGAACGAAGTAGCCTGAGACTATATCTGCCATTTGAGCTATGGGAGCCTTGGAACCCTGAGCATCTTCAACAAGCTTTATTATTTGAGCCAGGGCGGTATCGCTTCCTACTTTTGTAGCTTTGAATTTGATGGAACCATTCTTATTTATGCTGGCTCCTACAACCTTGTCTCCTATATGCTTTTCCACAGGAATACTCTCGCCTGTCAGCATAGATTCATCAACAGAGGTATATCCTTCTATTACCTCACCATCTACAGGTATTTTCTCACCAGGCTTAACTAGTATTATATCTCCAACTTCTACTTCTTCTATAGGTATTTGGATTTCCTTTTCATCCTGAATCACTGTTGCAGTTTTTGGTGCCAAACCCATCAGCTTCTTTATAGCTTCAGAAGTTTTACCTTTTGATACTGCTTCAAGAGATTTTCCCAGAAGTATCAATGTTATAATAACCCCTGCAGATTCAAAATACAGATTCATAACACTATGATGATCTCCCATGTAAATCATGTATGTTGAGTACAGGCTGTAAATAATAGCTGCAGAAGTACCCATGGCAATTAAAGAATCCATATTAGGGCTTCTTCTTATAATGGCTTTAAAACCTACTGTATAGAATCTATATCCAGAAATGACAATAGGAATTACCAATACAATTTGTATTAAAGCGAATCTTAGGGGGTTTGTCATTGGGTCCAACAACGCAGGCAGTGATTTGTTCAAACCTGGTATCATATGTGCCATTGCAAGGATTAGCAAAGGAGTAGCAAAGATAGCTGACACAATAAATTTCGTCCATAATGTCTTTATCTCTTTTTCTTTCCTGGCCTTATCCTCATCGACTCTGTTTTTGCTTTCTATTTCTAAAGCTTTATATCCAGCTTTAGCGATTGCTTGCTTTATTTCCGACAATCTTATCAATTTGGCATTATATCTTACATTGGCTTTCTCAGTAGATAAATTTATAGAAACAAACTCAACACCTTCAAGTTTGGATATCACTCTCTCCAGAGTTTTTACACAAGCAGCTCATGTCATTCCCTCTATTGGAATGAGTACTTCCTTTGTTTCAACTTCTTCTACCGCTTCGTATCCTGCCTTTCTTACAGCTTCCTTTATTTTATCTATATCAAGCTTGCTATCTTCGTATTGAACCACCATCTTCTCCGTAGCAAAATTAACATTTGCCTCAACAACACCGTCTAGCTTTTTGACTGCTCTCTCCGATGCCTTGGCACAAGCTGCGCAGGTCATGCCTATTATCTTTAATGATTCGGTCTTCATACTTTTCATCCCTTCTCGTCACATTTCTTATAGGGTACCCCCCTATCCTATATTTATATAATACATTATTTCCTTTTTAGTGTCAATACAAATAGAACAATTTATTCATAATTTAGAATAGGCATGTACATCGAAGAAAAATCAAAAAAAATTCTTACATTAATAGTATTCATATTACTGTAAGAATAAAAATCATAATGATATATATCCGCCTAAGCCATTGGATTATTTTTGGGTAAGGAAACTTTAAGCTTAGTACCTACATTTATTTCACTTTCAACCTCAATAATTCCTTTATGAGCTTCTACAATAGCCTTAGTTATGGCAAGACCAATTCCTGCCCCTCCAGTCAGCCTGTTTCTGGACTTATCAGCCCTGTAAAACCTTTCAAAAATATTAGGCAGGTCTTCTTCAGCAATTCCAATTCCATTATCAATTATTGTCAGCTCCGCTTTATTCTTATCACCAGTCAGTTCTATAATCACTTTTCCACCTGTTTTAGTATACTTAAGAGCATTAGAAATAAGATTAACTATCATCTGGCTTATTTTATCCTTATCAGCCCTGATGCTTTGCTCATCTAGTCTTAATATCAGCTCAATGTTTTTACTTATAAATCCTCTTTCAAAATTTCCAGCAACTCTTGTAACTAAGTCTTTAAGATCAAACTCTGTTTTATCTAAAGTTAGGATACTGCTCTCGTACTTCGCCAACTTACCCAGATCTCCCACCAGTCTATTAAGACGCAGGATCTCCTCATGGCAGCTTTTTAATCTCTCAGTATCCGCTTCCCATATTCCGTCAATCATTGCCTCCATATGACTTTGTAGTGTTGCAAGAGGAGTCCTCAATTCATGGGCTACATCCGCTGTAAGCTGTTTCCTCAACCTTTCTTGGGATTCAAGGTTCTGGGCTAAATCATTTATAGAATTTATCAGCTCATTTATTTCTTTTGTATCTGTTTCTTCATTGCTTCTGCTGCTATAGTGCCCCTGGGAAATTAGATGAGCTCTATCTATAACCCTGGTTATTGGCTTGCTTATGTTTCTTGATATAATTGCACCTATTACAATGGACAGCAATAATGATAAAATTCCTACGCCAATAAAAACTCGGTTCAGAGTGTTTATGAACTCCAAATCGCTATCAGTATAGTAAAAAGGTCCATAATAAATTATCTCAATATTCCCTACAGTATCACCTTTATGCACTAAAGGATAGCTATCCTTTATATACTCACCTTCCCAGTTTGGATAACGGCTGTACATATTATTTTCCATATTAGCCATCATATTATGACACATTGCAGTATTATATTTCATGGCATCCCAGATTACTGTACCATCAGCATCTTGTACCTTGATTATCATTCCATTTTCCAATGCATTTATCCCAATGCTTTGGATGGAAAAGTTGTCCCACTTGCCTTCAGTCTTGTATTGTTGTGCTACAAGAGCAACTATTTCACTGTTTTTCCTTGCCTGACTCTTTATAATATAATCCTGGAAATACTTGTCTAAATATATATTAGAAATGATGCTTATCAAAAACACACATACTGCTGCAATCAAAATATATGATATAGTCAGTTTAGTCCTTAAGCTATACTTCATATCAATCACCACCAAACCGGTACCCCACTCCATGCACTGTAATAACTAACTTAGGGGACTTAGGATCATCTTCAATCTTCTGTCTCAAATTCTTTATATGAGAGTCTATTGTTCTGTCAAATCCATAAAAATCTTCACCTAAAGCCAGAGTAATCAATTCTTCTCTTGTATATACTTTATTAGGATGCTTAACTAAAGCCATCAGAATACTAAATTCGCTTGGAGTAAGGTTTATGAGTTTACCATGCTTCTTTACCTGGTGTTTCTCCACATCTACTACCAAATCTCCTCCCTCAAAGCTATAGATATTGGCCAAAGGCAGCGCATCATCCAGAGTTCTGCGAAGGACAGCTCTTACACGGGCTACAAGTTGTCTCGGACTAAAAGGCTTTGTTATATAGTCATCTGCACCTATATTTAGGCCTTTCAGTATATCCTCTTCCTCTACCTTGGCTGTAAGCATAATTATTGGAACTCTGGACTTACTCCTGATTATCTTGCATATTTCCTCTCCTGTCATATCTGGAAGCATCAAATCAAGTATAACCAAAGATGGTTTATCATCTTCAAATCGTTGAAGAGCTTGGTGACCTGTAAAGGCTTCAAGTACCTTATATCCTGATTTCTCCAGATAAGATTTTACTACATCTACTATTTTGGTCTCATCATCTACTACTAAAATACTTATATCATTTGACCTCATGCTATTTCACCCTTATTTACTTTTCTTTGGCCTGTCAAGCTTGCAGCAGTCTAGTCTCTCGTTCCCAAACTCCTCCTGGCTTGATTTGGCTAAAGTGTCGAAAAATCTTGTTATTGCTTTTTTTATTTTTTTAAACATAATCTCACCCCAAATATATCATAAATATTTACTTAATGCATGTATTACCCTTAACAGCGTTTATTTTATGTTGCATAATCATTTCTGTATTATACTAAATGATTATGGAGATATTATGAAGAAAAATAAAGCTGTTGAATCTTGAAACAGATTAACAGCCTTTTGATTTAGATTTTCTTATACAAATAATTCAGTAGATAAATATCTTTCACCTGTATCAGGCAAAAGCACCACTATAGTCTTTCCCTTATTTTCTGACCTCTTTGCTATTTCAGAAGCTGCATAAAGAGCGGCACCGGCCGATATGCCTACAAGCAGTCCTTCACTTTTTGCAAGCTTTCTTGATGTTTCAAAGGCACTATCGCTTTCAACCTTGAAAATCTCGTCTATTATTTCCAAATTTATTATCTTTGGTATAAAGCCTGCACCTATGCCCTGTATTTTGTGGGCACCCTTCTGACCTCCAGATAGCACAGGAGAATCTGATGGTTCAACTGCAACTATCTTTACATCAGGATTCTTCTTCTTTAATACCTCTCCTACCCCTGTAATAGTACCACCAGTTCCTACACCTGCCACAAAAATATCAACTTTCCCGTCTGTGTCCCTCCATATTTCTTCTGCAGTTGTCTTTTTGTGATACTCAGGGTTGGCAGGATTCTCAAACTGCTGAGGAATAAATGAATTTTCAATCTCTGATGCCAGTTCCTGTGCTTTCTTTATTGCTCCTGCCATACCATCTGCTCCAGTGGTCAATATAATCTCTGCTCCAAGAGCTGCCAGGAGTTTCCTTCTCTCTATGCTGAATGTCTCCGGCATGGTAATTATAAGTTTGTAGCCTCTTGCAGCAGCTACCAAAGCTAAACCCACACCCGTATTTCCGCTGGTTGGTTCGATTATGGTGGTGTTTGAATTAATCACACCTCTATCCTCAGCATCCTTTATCATGGCATATGCTATCCTGTCTTTTACGCTGCCTCCTGGATTGAAATACTCAAGCTTGGCAATTACAGTTGCTCCTAGAGCATTTGTTCTGTTATAGTTGGAAAGTTCAAGAAGGGGAGTATTTCCAATCAAATCTGTAAGACTCTTTGCAATTTTAGCCATAATTTAAACCTCCAAATTTTCTTCATTACAAATATATTCTATTATTAACAAACTTAATTATTCATTTCTAAATCCTTTGAGTTGCCCTTTCTATAGCCACATAAAGCTCATCTCTCTCTGGAGGTATGATGAGACTTTGGTTGCCCTTTGATATCAAAATCTTATCTTTCTTTGTAACCTTCCCGACTATGGTTGCCCTTATACCCTTGGACTTTAATGCCTCTATGACTTCCTTACCCTTTGGAGTACAAATCAGCATGGAGCCGCTTGAGATAAGCCCTAGAGGGTTGATTTGGAAAAACTCGCATATGGCTTTAGTTTCAGGATAAATAGGTAAATCTTCTTCAAAAATTTCCATGCCTACCCCGGAAGCCTCAGCAATTTCATAGGCTGCCCCCAATAGTCCTCCCTCTGTTATATCATGCATGGCAGAAACTCCAACTTTGGCTGCAGTGATTCCTTCTTCCACCACTCCTATATTATCTATAAAAGCTTTAGCTCTCGATACCAGTTCATTTCCCAGTTTCTCCTTCAAAATATCCTCATAATCAGCTGCCAAAATAGCTGTTCCTTCAAGGCCAAGAGCCTTTGTTATTATCACATCATCTCCCGGCTTAGCTCCAGAAGAGGTTACATACTCATCTTTCTTGGCAATTCCCAATGCAGTTACCGATATTATGGGCTTCACAACCCCATCAGTAATTTCACTGTGTCCCCCCAAAACTTCTATTCCAATGCTGTTAGCTCCTTTATGGATTCCTTCCATTATATCTTTCAGCATAGTTTCATTGGAACCTGCAGGCAAAAGAAGGGTAACCATTATTCCAATAGGCTTTGCACCACAGGCGGCAATGTCATTAGTGGATATATAAACCCCAATATATCCGCTGTTTTTATCGGCACCTGTAATCGGATCTGTGGAAACAACGGCTACATTTTCACCATAGTCTATTATGCTGCAATCTTCACCTAAACCCGAGTGGACCAGAACCTCTTTTCTTCTATTTCCTAAGAAAGGATATACAGACGTCTTTAGTATTTCAGGTGGCACTTTTCCTATTTTAAAAATATCATCTCTTAACATGTTATCACCGCCCTATGATGTATTTTTTTAGTCTATAATGAAGCATTAGTGCAATTATTCCTCCTACAGATACCTGTACGAAATCGCCTGCCAGCTCAACAGGCACAGCACCGGCACCATATAATAGGCCTGCCGCTGTTGCATATCCTATCATCATAATAGCTGCTCCAGCTGCTACTGCCAGGTATGGTTTTGTTCTTTTTGATAACACACCTACTATAAATCCTTCAGTACCTTTTATCAGCAATGTTATGGGAGCCCATACAGGATAGCCCCCTAAAATATCTGACATACCAGAGCCTACTCCTCCTACTATAGCACCAGCAGGACCTCCAAATATAAGTGCTACCAGGTATATTACTCCTTCTCCTAAGTTAAAATAAAGGTTGAATGTAGGCACAGGGAAACGAAATACTGTGGTAGCGATAACCAATAAAGCCATAAATAATCCCAAAAAAGCAACTTTCTTTATCTTTACATCCATAACAATTCTCCCATCTTTTCATGCATACTATATCATTTTAAGCTTCATTGACAACATAAATAGGTTATATGATAATGACATAAAAGGTGTAATATCATTAGATTTCATAAATGGATTATATATTATTCTTTTTCTATATAAAAGTAAAGAAGCAAGGAATTGTCGAAAGGAGAGGAAATTTATGAAAAGTGTATCGATACATTGTACTGGTTGTGGACAAAAATTTGAAGCAAATCAAGCTGCTTTTCGCTGCAGTGTTTGCAATGAACCCTTGGAACTTGTAATAGAAGGGGTTAATGAAGGTAAAATCAAAGAAGGGAATATCCTGACACAGACCATTTGGGAGCGATATGCTGACTTTTTACCCTTCTTTCATAAGGAATATGAGGTATCATTGGGAGAAGGATTTACGCCATTGACAAATTTGAAGAAACTCTCAGAAAGCATAGGCATTGGCGACTTGTACATAAAAAATGAAAGTCAAAATCCTACTTGGTCCTTTAAGGACAGAGGCACAGCATATGGTGTAATGCATGCTAAAAAATTAGGTTATAAAAAAATCGGAACAGTATCCACAGGAAATATGGCCACATCTGTAGCCGCTTACGGTGCTGCAGCAAATATGGAGACCTTTGTACTGGTGAGCAAAGATATATCACAAGAGAAAATCAACCCTATAGCCATATATAACCCTCATCTTATAAAAGTTGAAGGAAACTACGGTGACTTATATTTTGAAAGTCTGGAGATAGGGAAGGATAAGGACATCTATTTCATCAACTCAGATGCTCCTATGAGGGTAGAAGGTTCCAAGACCATTGCCTATGAGATATGCGAACAGCTTAGCTTTCAAATGCCTGATTATGTTATTGTCCCTACCAGTTCAGGTGGCAACATAAGAGGTATTGAAAAAGGCTTCAGAGAGTTTAAGGCCTGTGGTTTGATAAATCATGTACCGAAAATAATATGCGCTCAAGCCCTGGGCTGCTCCCCTATATATAAAGCCTTCAAAGATGGCAATGATACCATAGCCAGGGTTGATAATCCTCATACCATAGCCCATGCTATAGAAAATCCCTATCCTCCAAGCGGCAATCAGGTATTAAGAACTCTGAGAAGCAATGGCGGAAAAGCAACAGCAGTATCTGATGAGGAAATAATAAAGGCTCAGGCCTTGATGGCAGAGCAGGGCATATTTGGGCAGCCTGCTTCAGCTGTTCCCTTGGCTGCCATTATTAAGCTAAAAACAGAAGGTATTTTAAAAGGAAATGAAAAGATAGTATGCATAGTAACAGGAAGCGGCTTAAAATACACTGCTGCTCTCGATATGCAAAAGCTTGATTCAACAGAATGCAGGCTTGAAGAATTAAGGGATTTTATTTCAAGCAACTATTAACGCAATGGAAAACCTCAGGAGAAGCTCAATGTAGAATGCTCCTGAGGTTTGCACTTCCTATTGCTATTCCTACTGAATATTTATCCTTTTCCTACTATCGGGGCCTTTCTCCAATTTAGGCAAAGTCACTCTTAATACACCATCATTAAAAGAAGCATTTATCTTATTTTCATCAACATTTTTTATATATAAACTCCTCTTAAACTCACCATAATGCCTTTCACGCCTTACATAGTTTTCTTTCTTATCTTCTACAGTTTCATCTCTCTTGGCGCTGATGGTCAAATTGCCATTATGAAATTCTATATTTATATTTTCTTTTTTCACTCCGGGTAGGTCTGCTTCCACAAGATAATTGTCTTCTGTTTCTTTCAAATCAACTTTAAAATTTCCCTTCCCTGGGCTGGTCATGGAATAATCATCATCAAAGAAGAATATAGGAAAAGATGAGAAAGCATCACTAGGCAACATAAAATGGTTTTTCCCATAAGGAAACATATCTGCCATTTTTCATTCCTCCTTAATTTGTATAAACGATACAAATAAAATTGGGCACATTTTTGAGCCTTGTTATATTAGTATTTTGATTATGATTTAAAAAAATAAACTGTGATATTGGAGGAATTTTTGCCATTAATTTATTAGAAAGGCTTCCATTGAAAACATTTTTCTTCGTATAAATAAACGCCTAAAACAAATAATATTTACGATTGGGAGGTGATATATTGAAGATATTATTATATATTACCGTAAATTCTAAACCTGAAAAACTTTCTGTAAGCAAAACAGTTGGAAGACAGTTTGTAAATCGTTTTATTACTAAAAATCCTGATTATGTGGTTGAAGAACTGGATCTTTACACTGAATATATACCCGAAATAAACCATGTCATATTTAAGAAAAGAGCAGAACCAGTGTCAGGAGCTGAATATGAAGCATTATCAGAGGATGATAAAAAAGCAGTGGATAGAGTAAATGAATTATGTGATCAGTTCTTGAGGGCTGATACCTATGTAATTGCCGCACCAATGTGGAGTGTAAGCTATCCTTCCATATTAAAAAGATATATAGATTGCATCATACTTAATAATAGAGTCATTAAAGTATCCCCTGAAGAAGTAACTGGTCTTTTGGATGATAAAGAAAGAAACATGATTTACATTCAATCTTCAGGAGGTAAGTATCCAAAACTCCTCTCTGGAAAATTCAATCACGGTGTTGACTATTTCGAGGATACATTTAAATTTTTGGGAGTCAAAAGATTTGAAAAAATATTGGTGGAAGGAGTTGATATGCCGGATATTGGCAGAGAAAAAGCCATAACAAAAGCTTGCCTGGATATTGAAAATGTCATAGCTAAGCTTTCATAATTTATATGAGCATAAAAGCTGCTGATTTATTCAGCAGCTTCAATTTATATTTCAATCCAATGATTTAGCTAATATCCATATTTTCAATATTTCGGTCAATACTAGTCTTTCTACTTTAAGCTTGTATTGACCCTTTTCCGTCATCATAATTCTGTTATCCACCACTTGAACTATCATATCTCCGTCCATTGATTTTACTTCTTTCCCCAACAGCAAAGCATATTTTTCCCTTACAGCTTTTTCTATCTTAATTTTGTCTATTTCATCTCCTTCAAAATTTAATACTACCTCTATATCTTTCAAAACAATCTTTCTGGTATTAACTGACTTTTCAAGAGCTTCAAGTTTAGCATCCCTATCTTTGATAGTATTTTCAAGGTATGCAATCCTTTCATAGAATTGATCCATCCTATAGCTAACAACAACGCTTATAGTGGCTGCGCCCATTAGCATGCCGGCAACTATACCTGTTACAAAACAAAGTAGTATCTTTGAGCCAGGCTTTCTCATTTGACCCATAATTCACTGCTCCTTTTAATCAGCTTTATAAATCCATAGGCAGTATTGGACCCTAAAAGTGCTGTCAGCACATATATAGCTTGTTTAATAATAGATTTGAATTCTCCTCCGAAGATACCCTTTTCTATAGCCGCAAAAGAAGAAAATGTATCGCCCAGCGCAATAGCCATGGCCCATATCTTTATAGATCCTGCCAAATCAACCATAGCTTTAAGTGGAGGATGGTCTGTAATTATTGCTGCTATGCCTGCAAAAATACTGGCTCCAATAACCACACCAAAAGCGATAAAAAAATTGCGCACTACACTGATATATAGAGCAGACAAAACATCACCACCCATAATTAAAAGTTCTCATACAAATGCCTTTTATATAAGCTATGGTGATTATGTTTTCTTTATGATGCTTTATTAAATCTAATATAGAATAATTGATTACATAATAACAGAAAATTTCATATGAAAAATTTACTATGGAGGTTGGAATATTGAAAACCCACCAGGTTAACATGTCAATTTAAGCTTCACTCATGAAGAAGTACTGCAAGAATGGAAACCCCAAGGTAGAAAAGACAATTATGAAGTCACTAATACATAGACATCAAGATATGGTAAAAAAACAGGAGTAATTACATAGGGTCAGGTTTCCATTACCTGACCCTATTATTTATTTATGGATTTACATCCAACTGTGCTTTAGGCTTTTTTACTTTAGTCTTATATTTCATTGATATATTATCAAACAAGCAGTATACCACTGGCACTATCAGCAATGTCAATAAAGTGGAAGTTGTCAGTCCGAATGTTACCACTATAGCCATGGGGGCCATTGCCTCTGCTCCTTCGCCAACCCCTAGAGCTAATGGTATCATGGCCAATATAGTGGTCAAAGTAGTCATAAGAATTGGTCTCAACCTTGTAGGTCCCGCCTTGATGATTGCAGCATCCCTATCCATACCTCGTCCTCTTAAGGTATTTATATAATCCACCAATACTATGGCGTTGTTTACAACTATACCAGCCAACATGATCACACCTATAAATCCAGGAACACTGAGTGGTTTATTGGTGATTGCAAGGCCGAATATTGAGCCGGAATATGCAACAGGCACTGAAAACATAATAGTTAGCGGATGCACCAATGATTCAAACTGTATTGCCATAACCATATAGACCAAAATTATTGCCAATATCAAAGCTAAAGTAAGGTCTTGGAAGGCTTCCACCATTTGCTCATTTTCACCTGTAAACTTAATGGAGTAGCCATCAATCAATCTATAGCTGCTTATCTTCTCTTTCAGCTCTTCATTTACATCACCTGAGCTTCTTCCAAAGACATCCGCTGTTACTGTTACATAACGCTCCTGATCTGCTCTGCTTATGCTGGTTGGACCTTGCTCAATCTTTATTTCGGCTATATCCAACAAAGGTATCTGCATGCCCAAAGGAGATAGTACTGATATTGATTTTAACTGTTCCAGAGTATTTCGTGTATTTTCTGGATATTGTACCTTTATATCTATTTCTGTCCCATTGACTTTATAAGTTGTTGCCACTCTACCCTCTACAGCTGTTCTGATGACAGAAGCAACCTGGGTAGTAGACAATCCGTAAGCTGATGCCTTATCTCGATTTATATATACCTGAGCTTCAGGTCTTCCTTCTGAGATACTGGATTCAACCTGCCTGGTTCCTTCTGTTGCTGAGACAATTTTTACAATATCCTTGGATATTTCCTCTAATATTTCCAAATCTGGCCCGCTTATCTGGATGGATACTGAGCTGCCGCTACTCATCCCTCCAAAACTTGCAGATAGGTCGGTTACCTTTATATCGGCGCCAGCAATATTTTTAACTGAGTTCCGCACCTCTTCCACAATCTCTGATGTGCTTCTTTCTCTTTCAGCTAAAGGCTTCAAAGTTACGCTAATAGAAGCCGAATCACCGCTGGAACCGCCTCCTATGGATATGACACCTGAACCACCAACACTTACATGCATGGTATCCAGTTCGGGAATCTCAGAAAGCAAATTTTCCAGCTTTATTGCTACATCATTGGTGTTTTCTACCAAACTCCCCTTGGGCATTTCAATATCTACACTGAACATACCCTGATCCATTGCAGGCATAAATTCTGAGCCAATAAAGGGTATAAGAAATAAGCTGAATATAAATACTGAAAGAACTATAGCTATTGTCTTTACTTTATGCTTCAGCACCCATACCAATATCTTCTGATAAAGCTTATCTATTCCGTTGATTGCATCGTCCCATTTATCAAATATTTTGTTGAGTAAACTGTTTCTTGAAACTTCATGGGGTTTAACCATCTTTAAGAACTTTGAACTTAGCATCGGTATAAAGGATAAAGCTACTATTAAAGAAGCCAGCAATGAGAAGGTTATGGTCAGAGCCATCTCCTTAAATATCTGAGCTGCAACTCCTTCTGTAAACGCTATGGGCAGAAATACCACTATAGTTGTAAATGTAGAAGCCAAAATGGCATTTCCTACCTCCTGCGCACCTGACAATGCAGCTTCAACCCTGCTGAGACCTTCATTTCGATGTCTGTATATGTTTTCCAAAACCACTATAGCATTATCAACAAGCATACCTACACCAAGAGCCAGACCTCCCAGGGAAACTATATTCAATGATATTCCGGCAAAATACACCAGTACAAAAGTAGCGATTATGGATATTGGTATAGCTGTAGCAATAATCAATGTGGTTCTTATATTCTTAAGGAAAACGAACAAAATAAGTACTGCCAGTACTCCACCTACTATCGCATTGTTTGCCACATTGTTGACTGACATCTCTATATATTCACCTTGATCAAACACTATATCGATACTCAAATCAGGGTATTCCTTTGCAATCTTCTCTAATTCTCCCTTTACTGCCCTTGTTACATTAACAGTGTTGGCATTTGTCTGCTTCTGGACACTAATGCTCATACTGTTTCTGCCGTTTGTCCTGCTGTATGAATCAATTGGCTTATTGGTGTCCACAACTTCTGCTATATCGCGAATATATATGGTTGTTCCATTGGACATGGTAAGCGGTATATTTTTAATCTGCTCAACGCTTTCAAATTCTCCTGTACTTCTAACCAAAAGTTTCTTATCTGCGTATTCCACTGTACCGCCTGGAAGGTTCAAGTTTTCAGTTTGCAGTATAGTTATGATCTGGTTTAGGGATACACCATAACCTGCAGCTCTTTGGGGATCCACATTAACTTGTATCTCTTGGGTTCTCCCTCCTGCAACGTTCACTGAAGCTACTCCTGCCAGTCTTTCTAATCTTGGTTTGATATTTTCCTCTGTAAAATGTTTCAGTGCTATATCATCTGAACCATTGGTTACGCTTATTGTCACTATTGGCAGCATATTGGGATCTAGTTTCATAACCAAAGGGTCACCTACATCATCAGGTAGATACCCTTTGATCATGTCAATCTTCTCTCTCATATTCAAAGTGGCAAAATCCATATCCGTACCGGAATTGAACTCGGCAATGACTATGGAATTCCCTTCGCTGGAAATTGATTGAATGGATTTTACATTGTTTACGGTAGCAATTGCGTTTTCTATGTTTTTTGTAACAATAGTCTCAATCTCTTGTGGGGCAACACCTGAGTAACTTGTTGAAACAATGGCAATGGGTAAGCTTATATTAGGCATCAAGTCAACAGGTATCTTGGAGAGGGACACTCCACCCAACAATAGTACAATCAAGACACACATCAGTATGGCTACCGGTCTTTTTACGGATATTTCATGTATTCTCATTTTTACACCTCTTAATTATCTGAAATAACTACTGTTGATCCATCTTTCAAGAAATTCTGACCCTTTACAACAACTGTTTCACCCTCGTTAAGGCCATGTATTATTTGGATCTCATTATCATTAAATATACCGGTATCAACTTCTGTTTTTATAGCTTTATCACCATTGATAACAAATACATATTTTCTGCCTTCTTCCTCTACAACGGAAGATAAAGGAACCAAAATGCAGTTTTCTGCTCTATCCAGAATCAGTTGCACTTGAGCAAACATGCCTCCTTTTATGGTGCTTGGCGGGTTATCCAGAGTTATTTTTACCAAGTATGTCTGCTTCATCGCATCAGCTGAAGGGGCCGCTGCTACTACAGTCCCCGATAATGCTTCCTCTGCTATGGAGCCTATAGAGACCTTCACTTTATCTCCTATCTTCACTTTTCCTATAACATCCTCATTTACATCTACTTCAATAATGTAGCTGGAATCGTCTATGATTATGAATGAAGGAGTTGTGTTGCTTACAAACTCCCCAACCTTTACATTCTTTGCAGAGACAACTCCGCTTATGGGGGATTTGACACTCATATTATCCACAGCATTTTTTGCAATGTCATAGGAAGCCTTGGCCTGATTTAACTGTGCTTGAGCTGTTTCAATGTTTTCAGCAAAGCTCTTTTGTTCTGTCAATTCCAAATTAGCTTTAGCAGTCTCATACTGCTGCTTTGCAAGTTCAAGCTGGGATTTTGCTCGATCGTAATTAAACTTTGATTCTGCCCCTACTTCATATAAAGTTTTTATAGTCTCTAAATTTGTTTTCGCATCGTTATAGTTTATTTCCGCAGAAGCCACTGCAGATTTAAGCTGAAGCATCTGCTGCTCATAGGTAGTACCGGACATTTTTTTTAGATTGATTTCTGCCATATCTACTGCTGCAGCTGCTTGATTCAGCTGTAGCAGTGCATCTGTCTTATCCAATTCAAACAATATTTGCCCCTTTTTAACTCTATCACCAAGATCAAAGTTTATTTTGAGGACCTTTCCTGGCACTTTGGGCAGTACCATTATTTCCTGTGCCGGCTTTACTCTGGAACTATAGCTGACAAAATTTTCAATCTGTCCTGCCTCAACCTTGGCAACTTCTACTGTTGTAGGCTGCTCCCAAGTCACATCAGCAGTTTCCATAGCTTGTTGTGAACTGCATCCCATGCTTAGGCTCATGCTTAATACTATTAGTACAATAAGTAATAAACTTCTTTTCATTATATGTGTCCTCCTAATCCATTTGCATATATGCTTATAATCTTCCTTGCCCCTATGAATTCAGTATCTTAATAACTATCTTTTCCATTATTTTACTCAGATATATAATTTCTTCTTTATCTATATCTTTTGTATAATAGTCAAATATCTCTCTTCTCTTTATGTCTATTTTCCTAAGCAGTCCTTCTCCTTTCTCACTCAATTTTATTATTACCTGTCGTCTGTCGATTTCGCTTCTGAACCTATTTACCAGGCCAAAATCATAGAGTCTGTCAACCAGGCTTGTAACAGCCCCCAAGGTAACTCCCAAATAGTTGGCAATATCACTTACCACACACTCATCTTGAGTTCTTATATAAAACAGCATATATATCTGAGTATTTGTGACAGGAATATCAATGCCCTCAGTGATTTTAGCAAAAAGCTTCTTGTGCAATTCATAGGATATCTTATCCAGCTCTTTCATATCATAGCTTATCTCCATTTGTTCACCTTCTAAATAATTTAATGATTAAACTATTTTATAGTTTAATATATAATACTAGATTCTTCAATATGATAATAGGGGTCAGGCATGAATTATTCTTTTTCAAGCCTGACCCCTATTATCATACTAATTGTTTATATATATTGAGGTCACCGGGTCTCTTGTCAAGATTCTTTAAAATAGGAACTATACTTTTAACATGTTCTGTAGTCTTATGCTTTTCCAATGCAGATATATCTTCCCATTCTTCTATAAAAGTGAGTATTTTAGGATCATTCTCATCCTGAAACAATCCATAGCTTATGCAACCATCTTCTTTTCTTGTAGCCTCAACCATTCTTTTCGCATTCTCTACGAATTCTTCAACCTTACCTTCTTTAACATAATGTTTGGATACGACTTTGATCATATGCTCCACCTCCTCTTATGCTATCCTCAATTATATTGGCAATATTATACACTTAGCAGCACAATAACTCAAGTCTGAGGCTTTCTTTACAATTTTCTTCTTTTTTAGACAAAGTGCTGTTTTCTTTCTATTCTATGGTATAATTAAAATCAAAGATTTAGGACAGCATAGGAGGATATTATGAAAAAGATATTCACTTTGATATTGGCAATTTCAATTATATTCAACACTCTAACTATTGTATATTCTGCTCCTGAAAATGTAGGAGTTGGCACTCATACAATTAAGGTAGCTGATTCAAACAAAACAGTAAATGTGGTAACTATAGACTTAAACAGTCCTGATATGGTACTGGAGGTAGTTACAGCAAATGATAAGGTGAGTGGATCCGAGGACTTTATGTCAATGATAAATCGGAAGAAGCCTATAGCAGCTATAAACGCTAATTTCTTCGATGCATACAGCTCACTGGAACCCTATGGTTCGATAATAAAAAACAAGGAATTTATATATCTAGAGGGCAAGAATGCTTCGCTTTTTATTCAGGATAAAAATAAGGTGGATATGGATTATTTTAAAGTAGAAATAGACGGATACCTGGATGGAAAAAGACAAAATGAGTGGAATAATGTAAGACAAGCCATGGATTTTAATCTTTTCAAGGTCTGGTATATAAATAACCTTTCCAAAGACAGCACTGGAGTATATATCTATACCCCTGCAAGAGGGACAAGTATCTGGTTAGAAACCGGAACTGCCATAGAGGTTATAGAAAACAAGATTACAAAGGTAACAAAAAACCCAAAGGAAACTATAATACCATCAAATGGATATATAATTTATTATGCAGCAAATGCCGCTGATGACAAGTACATAAACGACAGATTCAGAATTGGAAGAACCGTGGAGCTAAGTTATAAAGCTTTGCCTGCTTTGGAGGATAGCAAAGAAAAGTCAGAAGAAAAGGCAGCTGCCCCTGCACCATCGGCCAAACAGACCCTTTTATACGGATGTGTTGATAAAGAAACAAAAAACTATTGGGATAATGCAAAGAACGGTATGGACTTTAATCTCTTCAATGTCTGGTATATAAACTCTAAACCCATAGATTCTACGGGAGTTTATCTATATACTCCAGAAAGAGGAAGCTCCCTTTCTGTGCCGGAGGGGAAAGCAATTACTGTTTCAAATAAAAGGGTTTCCAAAATAGACTTGAAAACCACAAACATTTCCATACCTAAGGATGGATTTGTAATATACTATGGCAAGGATGCAGCCAATGATGATTATATAAATCAAAGATTCGCTGTAGGCAAAACGGTAGACTTTTTCCATAAAGATACTTTGGTTTTGGATACAGATAATATAATAAAGAAGGCTGTTGCAGATAACACTGCTGCTTTAGCAGAAGCAATAACACAGAACACTGAAGCAGCAGCAATAGATATACAAAAGGTGGAACATATGATTTCAGCAGGCCCATACCTGGTGAAGGATGGCAAGATTATAGCAGATGCGGTAGCACAAGGATTCAAGGAAGACAAGATAACTGTAAACAGAGCTCAAAGATCTGCTATTGGTATTACCAAGGATAACAAGCTTAAGTTGGTAACCGGAGGTAATCTTAATATGACCGAATTGGCTCAGGTCATGCTGGAACTGGGCTGTGTAAAAGCCATGAACCTTGATGGTGGAGCCTCGTCTGCTCTTTATGCCAAAGGCAAGATGATTACAGCTCCCGGAAGAAAGCTAAATACAGTTTTGATGATATTGGATGTGAAACAACAGTAAATAGTAACTGAGGCTGCAGCTATAGGTATTCTCAGATATGTCTTCATTATACCATATAGCTTATTGTTTAAACGCATAACCTACTATTTATGCTGATGCTTGCATATAATATATTAAGTGCCTATGATCATTACAAGATTGGTAAAAATTATTTCTTGCAGGAACATTAAAACCCTGATGTAAACTAAGTGATGCATAATATTACGTCATAAATAATCACTGCCATATCATTAATGCTTTATCATATGATATGACAGTGATTAACATCTTAAATAGTAATTAATCGGCAACCATTTTCAGCAATCGGAGAAAATGATTAGCTTCTCTTAATACATGGTCTCCTAATAATGGTACAATAATTGATCTGATTCTGCATGCCAGTAACCCCTGTGTTGCTTGGGCCTTAAAGTCACGGATGGCTAATGTAGCTTTAAGGCTTTCGCAAGTAACATGGCAAATAGGCAGAGTCAGGTCAATTGCTCTTTTTGCTTTGCATGTGAGCTCGTCAAACTCATCTCCAAAATTATCTGCAATATTTATCAATTGTTCCTCTGTTGGATCAAGCAAACCACGTATGAATTTTGCATGTTCTGCCATTATTCTGTTCCAAAATGCTTCCTGCTCAAAGGCTTCTCTATCTACATCAATCATTTGTCCTCTTTGAAGTTTTTGAACCAACGAGAGATAAAGCCTTGCCTCTCGCATGATATGCTCAATCAGCAGTGGATAGTTTAAGGTAAACATTCTGCATGACAAAACATTGGAAAGAATCTCCTCTTTAAATCTTATCAATGCCGCAATCAGGCATATGGCTTTTTCATTAAGCTCACATACCTTTTTCTTCAATACAGGACTGACTTCTGGACATACCCCTCCAGATAATCCTGCTTCTGCACGTGTGAGATCCGTTGGTAAGTCTACTCCAGTGTAAAACTCAGTAACCAATTCGGCATTAAGCGTATATGGCGTAATAACCTCTCCCGATTGGAGAATACGTGGATCCACAACTCCGTCAGATAGTATGATGACTTCTTTTAATAGTTTTTCAAATTCCATTCTAAAT
This sequence comes from Lutispora sp., assembly GCF_041687175.1. Lineage (NCBI taxonomy): Bacteria > Bacillati > Bacillota > Clostridia > Lutisporales > Lutisporaceae > Lutispora > Lutispora sp. The sequence continues at coordinate 49,617 of NZ_JAWLCK010000002.1, read as the reverse complement.
GCATCTGCTCGTTGTGTAAAATTAGCATCTCTCGGGGTAAACCCTAATTCGAGGAAGAAGGAATGCTCCTTCATTATTCTTGCGAAAAAAAGGTGCAACCCCAGCGATTGACGGACAAAATCCGTACATGATAACATTTTACATAAACCTCCTTAATAGATTATTATTTGAAAACATGTCTTTCTCACTAATAATCTATTAAGGAGTTGTACAAAGGTTACACCTACAAAGAGATAAAGTTATATATATCCCCATTTATTGTCTTAAGCTGACTTAAAAAAGTTTTCCCTCTCTGGTTTATCCTTGTCCCCTGTCTTGTACTTCCCACATTTATGAAGCCCCAACTGTCCAGTTCCTTTAACACCTTCCTTAAAGTGCTGTCGGTGGTATTTACACCTTTTGATAAAAGCTTATCTAAAAGGTATGCCCTGCTGGCTCTCACATATGAATCATCAGCTACTTCCAATTCTTCTAATACAGCTGTAAATATTCCTATAGGGCAGATATTCTCCAGGCTTTTAATAATACCTACCACACCTTCATCATGTTCCTCTGTTATGTCCGAGCCTTCAGTAATGTCTATGGGAAGATCGCCTACATCGATGATATTATCATCTACAATTTCAACTACATAATGTATTAAATTTTCAAGTTCTCTCACATTGCCGGGCCAATCATATTTGATAAGCTTATCTATAGCTTCTTTTGTGAATTTCTTCTCAACTTTTAAGCTTCTCATATAATAATTTATAATATATTTTATATCTTCTTTTCTGTCTCTTAATGGAGGAACCTTTATAGTTATAGTATTCAAACGATAATAAAGGTCTTGTCGAAACTGATTAAACCTGATCATTTCCTTCAGGTTCCTATTAGTAGCTGCAATAACCCTGACATCAACAGGTATGGGGCTCATACCTCCTACCCTTAATACTTCCTTCTCCTGAATAACTCGAAGCAGCCTTGCCTGGAGGCTCAGAGAAGCATCTCCTATTTCATCAAGGAATATAGTACCTAGATGTGCTAATTCAAATAGTCCTCGCTTACCACCTTTTTTTGCTCCGGTAAATGCTCCTTCTTCATAACCGAACAACTCGCTCTCTACAAGACCTTCAGGCAAAGCAGCGAAATTTACTGCAACAAAAGGTCCGTCCCTTCGAGAGGAATTTCTATGTATGGCTTGAGCGTAAAGCTCTTTTCCTGTACCGTTTTCTCCAAGAATAAGCACTGAAAGGTCCGTCTTTGCAACTTTTCTGGTCATCTCTGTAACTGTTCTTATGCTTTTGCTACAGCCTATTATATCGGAAAAATCGTATTTTGCTACATTTCCTTTGTTTACTAGCTTTTTTCTTATTTCTTTTTCCTTATTCTGTATCTCGGAAACATAATTAAAGCTTACCACTGTACCTGTAACCTTTTGGTTATCGCTCAAGTAGTTTTTGTTTATCATTACATCTCTTCTGTTTATATTAAATACATCGCTGTCTTTATCATCGAAGCTTTTTATGAAATTTATTATATTAACATTGTCAATAAATTTAGCAATGTTGTCTCCTTCACTAATTTCCTTATCTGTTCCTAAATATGCCTTGATTCTGTTATTTTTAAATATTACATTGCCGTCTAAATCCAAGGCCATTATTCCATCAGAAGAAGCATCCAATACTGCAACCAGTGTAGACTTAAGGTCACTAATTTTTCTGTTTAGAGAAATGAATTCCTTCATATACCTTAGTGAAAAGAGGTTTATCCTCTCCAAGGGCAGACCTAGATATAAGATAACCTCTACAATAGTTGATATATCAATAACTTTTAACCCTAAATCTATTATCCTGCTGATTTTTTTAGGTACATAATCAGAAGCCCCGGCGGTTATAGCAAGGTCTATGGAATCAAGCTCCCAATCATGCAACTTTGTTCCGGGACTGTAAGGTATATATTCAATATGATTTAAGCCAATCTCTTTAAGCAAATCTACAGTTTCTTTTGCAGCATAAAAATAGTTGCTTACAACAAGAGCCTTGGCTCCTGCTTCTATATTGAAAACTTTATAGAGTTCTAATGTATTAATATTGCGTATTACAGTAATTATCTTTGCATTCAACGGAGCCTTTTTCTTAACCTCATCACGTATGGCAGAGCTGGCAGCCATAATGAGGTCAAATCCTAAAAAAAGCTCCTGGTCATCCTCTAAGTTAAGAGTAACAATTTCCATTTCATCATGAAATATGCTCTCCAACTGGTTTTTAAATCCTTTTCCTATTCTTTCGTCTGCTGCTACTACTGCGATCCTGTATTTAGCCATTTTGAACACTCCAATGTACTGTTTTTAGCTTCTATTATACACTTGTCTCTGCGGTTTTTGTCAAATTTTATTGTAATATGTCGATAATAATTTGCTGACACTCTCTCAAAATATGAATAACTCTGTTCCTTGCTCTTATTAACTGAGTAATCAAAAACTTTTGATCATTTTCATCCATATTATTAATCATGATAACGGGCGCTATATCTGGTATAGGAGGCTGCATTACTGCTGCATCATGTTTGAACTCTGTCCTGCTTGTGTAATTGATACGTATGAGCTTTCTTATAATTCTAAGGATAGTGTTGCAAATCCTATCACTTTTCTCATTATCATCTCTATATTCATCTGCTTTTTTATATAGTTCATCAACTGATTTCTCAAGATTTTCTATCTCATCAAAAACTACACTTAAGTCAAAACTGTCTCCTGCCGCAATTTGATACTCATTTAGATAAACTTTCATAGAGCTCAATAATTTGTTAATTTTTATAGGAAGCTGAGGTTCATTGACCGCTCTGTATATGCCTGCTAAATATAGCTTGGTGTCTCTTAAGAAAATATTTTCATCTACAATTCTCAGATCATCATTTTCAGTATGCCATTCTATATTGCCACCGCAGCCATAGACTTCATAATAACCTAGCTCCTTCATTTTTTCCTTGCTCATAGTAGAACTTAACATAAAAAATGAAGAAACACCTATATTGTTAAAGGAATAATCCCCTGCACGCTGAGGCCTTTTCCATTTTGGTTTTATTCCTGTAACACTGGTGACCAGGTCTTTGCAAAAATCATCCATATCTTCTGTCCACATAATACCATCGTATGTTTCTGCATTGACACATCCTGTAGATTCGCAGTTTACCTGAGCTATGCAGTTATTATGAAGTTCCATGGCAAAATGATCAGCAAACCAGGTAGAGCCTGCAAATCTACCGGTAGAATGTCCAGGCCACCATGCAATCCATACGCTTTTCTTCAATTTATCCTGATTATTCTTAAGTACTCTTGCTATTTCCAGCATGGTAGCATTACCCAGAGCATTATCTCCTATTCCCTTATGCCATGAATCCATATGTCCGTGGAGCAGCAGAAATTTTTCAGAATTTTTATATCCAAGTATCTTGGCTAAAACCAAGGGGCATTTTTTCCATCCATCTTCCAGAACGGTTCTTAATGCTACCCTTACCTTACTATGTTTCAATTTCTCAATAAGCCTTTTGCCATCTGGATTGTTTACAGATACCACAGGTATCCTGTTGATATTTGGCAAATCCTCATATCCGGGACTGCCCCATACAGATGTACAAATTCCTTCATGTATGTTTTCTCCAGGCTGAATAAAAATAGCTGCAACACCTTTTTTGCTTATAATATCGTTTACCTTATCAGGAGAAGGGATTCCCTCACATATTACGATTTTATCTTTAGGATCGTTTTCAAATCTAAGCTTATATTCAAATTCATCAGTGGCATAAGGAGGGCGATAGCTTGATGCGTAAATCAATTCTCCATCTACCCATTTGTCACCTGTAGACATTGAATAGGAAGGAGTCTTAACTTTGATTTCTTTATTTAATCCAATTATCTTCAATTCTGCTTTAATGGGAGTGCTCAGATATATCTCCGGCCATAAAATCTCATTGTCTATGCCATAGTTGTTCAGTCTTTCGGCTATATAGTAGGCAGCCTTCCTTTCATCTTCACTGCCTGACTGGCGTATCAGACTGTTAAATTTGTATAAAAGCAACTTTGGCTCATTAAAGCTTATCTCATTAAGAATAGCTCTCTCCTCTAAAGTAATCATAGAATCCTCCTATCCAATAATTTTTTCGAATATTATCAAATAATATATTGTGCTAGTCGACTACTAATCAAACTAGCACAATGTAACATATTCTCGATTATACCCAGATTTCCTTTAAGGCTCTTATGGTATTTCCACCAAGAACTTTTTCAATATCTTGGTCTGAATAATTATGCTTAACAAGCCATCTTACTATATTTATAGATGCCTCTGTAGGATTTTCCAAACCTTTTACATATTCAACTTCTTCAAATTCTGCCGAACCTTCATGAGCGCTCTTAATTGAAAGGTTAGAAGCAAATGTACGGTGAAGTCCCACATGATCTCCGTATAAAGTATCTGGTCCGAAGGCAACATGATCTATTCCAACCATATCCTTTATATATTCAAAATGCTCCATAAAGGATTCGATGGAGTGTTGGGTATTATTAATTGTAAGTGTTGTATGTGGAGCAGCTTCTATACCTATAACTCCACCTTTGTCAGCACACGCTTTTATCACATCATCGGGCTTTAATCTTCTGCTGTTCCAGAGGGATCTTGCACCGCAGTGGGACAGGAAAATTGGTTTAGTGCTTGCATTTATTACATCCATAGTAGTCTTGTCCCCTACATGAGAACAATCTATAGCCATGCCAACCTTATTCATTCTTTCAACAACCTTGTATCCTAAAGCTGTAAGGCCACCGTCATTCTTTTCTTTTAATCCTGAACCCAATGAATTGGATTCACTATATGTGATTCCCATCATCCTTACACCAAAACCGTATAGTATATCAACACGATCAACTTCATTTTCCAACATTGCAGCACCTTCTATAACTGGAACCAAAGCAATTTTCCCTTCTTTATGTGCCCTTATCATATCTTCCACCTTCTCACAGCGGATCACCATGCTTTGATGGGCTAAATCGCACAGCCTCATTCCTAAATCATGAAGTACATCGTTCCATTTCCATCCGTTTTTTGATGAAATAGTGCATACTCCATCCATCATATTATCAAAAACAACATCAAGATAAGATTTTGACAATGCTTCATAGTCAGCAGGCTGCCTTCCTTCTCTGATATACTCTGGCAACTGGCTTAAATCTTCCGGGAATAACACTGGATGCTCATGCAAGGATATGAATATATACTTCTCGGCAATATCCAGAACACGCTTTTCCTGTTCTTCATTCAGAGGTATATAATATTCTTCTACCCTTCCTACTCCTTTTGGATACTTAAAGCCTTTATAATCCTTATCCTTTTCCAAATATTGATATGCTACATAGCCGTCATATTTCTTGTTCAAACCCATAATTTTTACCTCCTAATTTTAATACCAAATCTCTTTTAGTACCCTTATTATGTTTTTACCCAACACTTTAGCTATATCTTCATCGGAATAGCCATGTTTCACAAGCCATCTTACAATGTTGTGCGAAGCTTCTGCCGGGTTTTCCAGACCTTTTACATAATCTACCTTATCGAAACTTTGTCCTGCTGTATTTTCAGCAATGGACATATTGCTGCTGAATAGATTATGCAAACCAACATGGTCACCAAATAATGCATCAGGACCAAAGGCCACATGATCTATGCCTACCAGATCCTTTATATATTCAAAATGCTCCATATAGGATTCAATGTCATGTCTAGGATGCTTTTTCGTAATGGTTGTATGGGGTGCTGCCTCAATGCCTATTACGCCACCTTTATCTGCACAGGCTTTAAATACATCATCAGGTTTCAGTCTCTTCATATTCCATAAGGCTCTTGCGCCTATGTGAGTTATGAATACAGGCTTACTGCTGACCTTTATTGTATCCATGGTTGTCTTATCCCCTGAATGGGATACATCGATAGCCATACCTACCTTATTCATACGTTCTACAGCTTGACGTCCGAAGGCTGTAAGGCCACCGTCATTTTTCTCCTTCAAACCAGAACCCAAACAATTTGATTCACTGTAGGTTATCCCCATCATTCTGGCACCAAGACCATAGAGTATATCAATTCTATCTAGTTCATTTTCAATCATTGTGGCGCTTTCAAGAGAAATGAACCAGGCAATCTTTTCTTCACTCTTAGCTTTATAAATATCATCCAAATCGCTGCCCTTTATGAGAAAATCCTGATGAGCGATGTCGCAGGATCTGATGCCCATATCATGTATTACATCATTCCACTTCCAACCAGCCTTAGATCCTATAATACATGTACCGTCCATCATATTGTCGAAGACCACATCAAGACATGAATGAGCTAAACCTTCATAAGCGGTACACTCTCTGCCTTCTCTCTCATAGTCCATAAGCTCATTTATATTAGCTGGTGTTATAATGGGGTGGTCGTGAAGTGATATGACAATGTTATTTTTTATGATATTCTCTACTCTTTTTTCATCCTCAGGATTTAATGGAATCAAATATGGTTCAACTCTATCAACTTCCTTTGCCAGTTCAAAACCTTTATAGTCTATATCTTTTTCTAAGTATTGATACGCCTTATATCCTTTGTATCCTTTTTTCATAGTAATACTGCCTCCAGTAATGCCTCTTTATAATGAAACCATAATTTAGGAGTGAAGGATATGAACCTATGAATGGCTCATATCCTTCTTTCATCTCTTTTACTTTACTTGATAAACCTTAACTATATCCTTGGCATCCACTACACCATAAAGTCCAGGAGTTAAATCCCATCCTTCAAAGTTCTTAGAATATCCATAAGCATTAACTCTGACCCATGTGTTGATTGCAGGAAGTTCATTTACAAATTCTTTCTGGAACTCATCCATGATCTTTATACGCTCTTCATAATTTGCTTCTTGCATTGATTTTGCCAGAAGTTCATCCATCTTTTCATTTTTGTAATTCATAAAGTTAAGCTGTGCATTTGAAGCATATACAGTACTCAGAGATGAATCAGGGTCGTCAATTACACCCCAATCTATAACATTAATGTCATAGTTCCTCTGGTTTGTAACCTTATCAGTATATGTTGCAGGATCGACAGGCTTCAGATTTATCTTTATTCCAGCTTTCTCTGCGTTTGCTTTGAATATATTGGCAATAGAATCAATATTAGCTGTGGTTGTCCTGTATATCAATTCAAATTCAAGCTTCTTGCCTGAAGCTGACTCCCTTACGCCATCATTATCCTTATCAACATATCCTGAAGACTCAAGAAGGCTTTTTGCTCCTTCTACATCAAAGGCAGGGAAAGTAATATTTGATTTTACCAAATCTGTATATACAGGGGATATTGGTGTCTCCATTTTTATAGCTCCACCTTGCATTGCAGTATTAACAAGAGCATCTCTGTCTATTGTCATTGCAATTGCTTTACGAACATTAAAATCTTTTAGCAATTCATTCTTATAGCTGAATGAGAAATATCCGTAGCCTAAAGAATTTACTTTCTTTATCCCGAATTCATTGGACGAAGCTTCCAACTGCTTTTGTGCTGCTACAGGCAGTGCGGAGCCGGAAACATGAACTTCACCATTCTTCATTGCCAATACTAAAGCATTAGCATCTGGGAAAACTCTAAATGTGATATTTTCAATATAAGCACCTTTTCCATCATTGGCTAAAGGCCAATTTTCTACTCTTTCAAAGGAATAATATTCGCCTTTTCTATAATCAACTAGTTTGTATGGTCCATAGCCCACACCATTGTATTCAAAGTTCATTGGATCATCTACATTTTCATAAATGTGTTTTGGCATTACATCCACCCAGAAACCTACCTGAGACATAAAATTTACCTGTGGATTTTTTAAATAGTATTTAATTGTAGTTTTGTCTACTATCTCCATTTTTTCAACATTGGAATACATATCAGCACCGTATCCCAGTTTATGCTTAGCAACATATTCTGCTGTAAAAGCTAAATCATCAGCTGTAAATTCTTTACCATCATGCCATGTAAGTCCATCATGTAATGTTACCGTATATACCTTTGCATCATCGCTTATTTCACAGCTTTTTAGTATATATGGAACCTTGTTTCCACTATCATCTGTAACCATCAAAGGTGGTAATGCAAGATTCATCACCAATGATGAATTCATGTCATTAGATAACCATGTTGCTAAATTGTATGGGTCTCCAGTTATACCTATTACTAGCTCTCCTCCTACTGCAGGCTCTGCTGCAGCATTACTCTCATTCTGTGCAGGTGGTTCAACGTTTTGCTGATTATTTCCCCCACATGCAGTAACTAACAATGAAAGCACTAATAAAAGTGATGTTAATAATACTGTTGTACTTTTTTTCATTTTGTTTATTCCTCCCTCTATTTTGTATCCCTATCTAATACTCTCCCTGAATGTGGTGATTTAAGTTGACCATTTTCTATGGCAATTTTGCCGTTAACTATTACTGTATCAACACCTTCTGCCACAGTCAGAGGTTTTCTATAATCAATCTCCTTTGGAGATGGGAATCTATAATTTTCAAGATCTATGACTGATATATCTGCATAATAGCCATTTTTAAGCTCTCCCCTATTGGCAATACCAAAGTGTCTGGCTACCATGGAAGTATTTCTTCTCACAATTTCTTCTACAGGAACATCTTTGGAAAGATACATCTGCATGAATATTGGAAAACCGCCTCTTCTTTGAAGCTCATACCAATCATAAGGGTCTTCCACATCGCCTAATATTTCATCAGTACCTACACATACATAAGGATTTGACACAATGGAATCTGCATGTCCCGCATCAGGGAAATCAGCCCTGGATGGGCCTCCCAGCCAGAAAACATAATTATTTTCATCGGCTATCAAATCCAGCATGCATTCATCTGGATCTATGCCTCTTTCCTCAGCAATATCCTTTACAGTTCTTCCCTCCAGGTGGGGATCCTGGGATAGAATCACATACTTATCCGATTTATCTCCGGCGAAAATGTATGCATCCTTTTTAATTATTTCTCTTCCCTCTTTAGTCTTAAGAGCCTTCTTTACTCCTTCAGTTCCTGCTGCAAATAGCTCATCTGATACAGCCATAATAAACTGGATAAGCCTAGCCTTGCTTGTGCAATGACCTGTGCTTCGAGGTATTGTATCTGTCAATATCCTAATACCTTCACCTGCAGCCTTGGCTACAGCTTCAAAGGCTTCGGGGCATGTAGCCTTAAGATGGGAAACCTGTATCTTTACACCGGATCGTCTGCCTACTTCTATAAATTCATCAGTGGCTTCCTTAACTCCTATGGACTGCCTAAGATGGGCTGCTGCTACTCCGTCATACTCCTTAATAAGATTAGCCACAGTAACCAACTCATCCATATCTGCATACCTGCTTGGCACATAATCCAGTCCGAAGGATATGCCCCAGGCACCCTGTTCCATATTGTGCCTAATTATGCTTTCTATTTTTTCTGCTTCCTCCGGTGTTGGTGGCCTGTCAAAAGCACCGCCCATTACAGACCATCTAATGGTACCATGACCTAACAATGTTACAAAATTAATGTTGGTACCCTTTTCCTCTACTGCTTTTTTGTATCCAGCATAATCATTCCAATCGGGAAATCTTTTCTTATAATCATCTCTCTGCTTATCGCTCATGAGACCATTGCCATAGTAATACTCGATGACATTATCAACAGGTCCGGGAACTATAGAATGGCCGCAATTGCCATTTACTACTGTGGTGACACCCTGTCGTAAAAATAATTCATAGGTACCATCAATCATACATACCCATTCTTCATGAACATGGGGATCTATGAAACCGGGAATGACCACTTTACCTGCTGCATCTATTTCCTTTAAACCTTTTTCATGGATCATTAAATCGATTCTGCTTATCCTATCTCCATCTACGGCTATATCTCCGATAAAGCCTTTCTCACCGGTACCATTTACAATATAGCCATTGCGGATTATCAAATCATGCATATATCTTTCCTCCTTATTCTCTTGCTTTCGGATTAAGTGCATCGTTTATGCCGTTACCGAATAAATTAAAACAAATTACATATAGCATTATGAAAAAGCTTGTGAAAAACCACCACCACCAAGGGTTTGGAGTATCTATTACTGCACCTGCATCCCAAGCTTTTTTCAAAATAGTTCCCCATGACCAGGTTGTTGGGTCACCAAGGCCAAGGAAGCTCAAGCTTGACTCAGATAAAACAGCCGTCGCCATAACCAAAGTCAAGTTGACCAAAACAGGTCCTGCAATATTCAATAAAATATGCTTGAACAGAATTGTTCTGGATGGTATACCTAAACATCTCGCAGCTTCTATAAATTGCATCTCAGATATTTTCATTGTGGAGTTTCTCGTTACTCTCGCCAGTGATGGCCATGAGAACAAACCAATAACTATAGCTACATTATTTATGGAAGAACCCACTATAGCCGCAATAACTATCATAAGAGGTAAAACCGGTAGGGTAAGAAATATATCAATTATTGCATCAATAATTGAACCTATAATGCCTTTCTTATACCCGGATATCAAGCCTGCAGGAATGCCTATCACCGCTGCTACCACTACAGCCATTAAGGAAACATACAATGAAGTTCTGGCTCCCCATATTACTTCCGCAAATACATCTAGTCCTAGTCCATCGGTTCCAAACCAGTGTTTTGCTGAAGGAGATTCCAAAATTTCTGATCCGTAGCCTGTGGGGTAGGGAGCAATAAATGGAGCAAAAAGTCCTGACAATGCAATTAAAAGCACTCCAATAAATCCTATCACTGCCAGCTTATTTTTCAAAAATGTTTGCAAAAATGTTCTTCTCTCCATTTACCTAACCTCCTAATTTGATGCGAGGATCTAACCAGGCCACTGCTAAATCCGTAATTATACTCATGACAACTACCGCTATAGCTAACACAAGGAAAGCTCCTTGAAGCACAGGATAATCCAAAGCGCTTACAGAGTCATAAACCAACCTTCCTATACCCGGCCATGCATAAACAGTCTCAGTCATTACGGCGCCTCCTACCATGGTGCCTATCATCAAACCAGTTACTGTTATGGTAGGAATCAACGCATTTTTAAGGGCATGAGTGCGAACTACATATTTATCATTCCAACCCTTTGAAAATGCCGTTCTGATATAATCTTCTTTGAAGACATCAACCATACCATTTCGTGTGTAGAGTATAATTGTACCCACATTGCTTATAACCAAAGTTAGAGCCGGCAGCGCTACATGTCTGGCTACATCCATAAAATATTCAAATCCTTCTTTCGGTGGCGGTGTATAAGCTCCGCCAGTAGGAAACAGCCTAAGCAGGTATGCAAATATATACAGTAATGCAAAGGACAAAAATGGTATAAACATTGAAATTCCTATAACTACAAGGGTACTGACCAACTTATCGAAAAACTGATTCTTTTTCTTTGCTGACAACATTCCTAAAGGTATCCCTATCAATAAAGAAAATGCAACTGTAGTAGTCAATAGTAACAGCGTCCAAGGCAGCTTCTCCATTATTACCTCTGCTACCGGCTGCCTGGTTTTAAAGGAAACTCCCAAATTTCCAACCATAGCCTCCTTAATAAAAATGAAGTATTGTTCTATCAACGGCTTGTCCAAACCGAACTGCTTCATCATCGCTTCCTGAACTTCTGGTCCCATCTTTGGGTCAACCAGAAGACTTACAGGATCAGCAGGCATAAGCCTTATGATAAAAAACGTAATTGTAACGGATACAAATATGGTCAAGAGGCCTTTTAGTCCTCTTCTTATCATGTATTTAAGCACTTTGGCAGTCCTCCTTCCCCTCTGAATATAAATGACATCGAACAAAATGCCCCGGCTCCACCTCAATCATTTCAGGGTGCTGACATTTGCATATCTCCATGGTTTTAAAGCATCTGCTTGCAAATCGGCAGCCTGGCGGAGGATCAATGGGACTGGTTATATCACCTTCAAGTATAATTCTCTTCTTTTTCCCTCTTTCAGCCGGATCGGGTATGGCAGATATCAAAGCCTCTGTATAAGGATGGAATGTTTTGCTGAATATTTGCTCTGTCGTTGCCAATTCCATGATTTCTCCCAAATACATTACCAGAATTCTGTCGCTTATATGCTTTACTACGGATAAATCATGGCTGATGAATAAATAGGTCAAATCCAGCTTCTTCTTTAAGCTATTGAAGAGATTAAGTATCTGGGCTTGTACAGAAACATCCAAGGCAGACACTGCCTCATCACAAACCAGTATCTTAGGCTCTAATGCTAAAGCTCTAGCTATACTGATACGCTGACGCTGTCCACCGGAAAATTCATAAGGGTAACGCTCATATAATTCAGGTTGAAGACCTACCAAGTCCAATAATTCATAAACCTTTTTCTTTGCCTCATCATAGTTTGCTGCAATGTTGTTAGCTGTAAGTGGTTCTGCTATGGAATCACCAATTTTAATTCTGGGGTTGAGAGAAGCATAGGGATCCTGAAAAACCATCTGTAGTTCTCTCCTTATTTTCCCAAAATCTTTGGAATTCAATTGCATTATGTCCTTTCCCTTGTATAAAACTTTTCCTGAAGTTTGCTTTATAAGCTTTAAAAGAACTCTTCCCAATGTGGATTTCCCTGAACCTGATTCACCTACTATTCCAAGGGTCTCGGATTTATATAAATCAAAGCTTACCTTTTCTACTGCATGTACATACTTCTTTTTTCCAAATAAACCACTGGATACTTCAAAGTATTTAGTTAAATCTTTAACCTCTAATATTTTATCTCCCATATTCATTACCTCCCTTCAAAGTCCAACCAGCATTGTACATAATGATTAGGGCTAATCTCTTTCATGGGAGGAACACTGTCCTTGCAGTCTCCCATACATAGGCTGCATCTATCTGCAAATCTGCAGCCAGAAGCAAAGTTCTTGGCTATGGGAACCGTGCCTGGTATGGAGTACAACTCCTCCTTTTTATTAGTCAATGATGGTATTGCTTCCATAAGTCCCTTTGTATATGGATGGCACGGATTATCAAATATTTCTTCCATGCTGCCTTTTTCAACTACTCTTCCGGCATACATTACTACAACCTCATCACATATCTCAGATACAATTCCTAGGTTGTGGGTTATAAGCATCAGAGAACCCTTATCCTTTAGTTTTACCATTAAATCCAATACCTGAGCCTGAATAGTAACATCGAGGGCAGTTGTAGGTTCATCTGCAATCAACAAATTGGGCTGGCATATTACTGCCATGGCTATCATTACTCTCTGTCTCATGCCTCCCGAAAACTCATGAGGATATTGGTTAACTCTTTTCTCAGGGCTTGGTATGCCTACCATATCCAACTGTTCGATTACCTTTTTCCTTATTTGCTCTTTGCTCATATCAGGAAAATGTTTCTTTAGCACTTCACCTATCTGGAATCCAACTGTTAAAACAGGATTCAAAGATGTCATAGGTTCTTGAAAGACCATTGATATGTCTTTGCCCCTTACTTTTTGCATATCAGACTCAGACTTCTTCAGCAAATCTTCACCTTTATATAAAATCTGGCCACCTTGTAAAACCATATTCGATGGCAGTAATCTCATAACGGACAAACTTGTCATACTTTTACCGCATCCAGATTCTCCTACCACACCCAAGGCTTTACCTTCCTCTATATGAAATGTGATTTTATCCAGCAAATTGTATATATTTCCATTATCATCTTTAAACCCCATGCTGTAATCCTTGAATTCTAGTAGTTTTGTCATCTGCGGCACCCTCCAACTTATTTATAAATATTAATAGCCTAATTAATAAGCAAATACCGTGCCAAAATTAAAAAATGAATCATTTATTTATTTATGTTTGTGTGGCAAGGAAAAAAATCCACATTGTCCGGCATTGGAATATTTTAAAAACACTCCAATGAAAAATATGGTGTTTTTAAGTTATATTAGGTTGCAATAGGATGGTTTCTATTAACCTAATTCAACCTAATTCTTTCTTAACTACTAAGATTAATCTCCCTCATAAAATCTGCTTGTCAACAGGACTATTGAATAAATGAAAAACGAGTAGAACTATAAATTATCATTCTACTCGTCGTTTTAATCATATATATTTATCTCATGCAGAAGTTATAAAGAAAAGTACTTCTTCCTCCAAGCCACTCTGTAAATAGAAGGAGAAAATTTTATCTGTCCTGAAAGGATATTGTCTTTGTATATCCGTCATAACCGATTATCACATCAGCAAATATGTCTGCTGCATTTTGCCTGTAAATCTCCGGCTTATCCATGGATGGGCTGAAATGGGTCAATAATAGTTCTCTTACTTCCCCCTCTTTGGCAAGCATTGCAGCTTCTTTGAAGGTCATATGCTTATTTCGCTGGGCTTTTTCAATATCTCCATCATATCCATAAGTACCCTCGCATATAAGCAAATCGCTTTCTTTTATGAAATCTGGTATGGCTTCTATGGGCCTGGTATCGGATATAAAACTGACTTTTATACCCCTTCTCTTCTCCCCTAAAACCATATGAGGTTCATAAGTCATATTGTCATGCACAACAGTTTCCCCTTTTTGAAGCCTTCCCCATATTTCCATAGGTACTTTATTTAATTCTGCCTTTTCCACAGAGAATTTTGGGTTCCTAGGCAAGTAAAAAGAATAACCTAAACAGGGTGATGAATGCTCCAGCATTAGAGTTGAAAGGAGCATATCAGCACTCTCAGGTTCCTCATACTCTTTAACTTCCAATGCTATTGATGATTTTACAATTCTTAAAGTTTTCTGTGGGCTTTCAATTATATCCAGATCAAAAGGCATATATGTAATAGGACTCAGGAGCCCCTTAAGTACCTCACGAGTCCCTTCCGGCCCTATTATTTTTATCTTTTCTGTCCTTTCGCTGTTTCTCATGGTAGATATGAGCCCGGGCAAACCAAATATATGATCTCCATGTAGATGAGTGATACAGATCATATCGATGTTTTTAAAGCCGGTATTCATACTTCTCATGGCTACCTGAGTTCCTTCTCCACAATCTATGAGTATCTTTCTTCCTTTATAACTGATAAGGAGGGATGATAGAAATCTGTTTGGCATAGGCATACTTCCCCCGCTTCCCAGTAATGTTACATCAATCATAGTTTACACCTCTATCCTGCCGTATACTCCTCCGCCGCCGACATCTATGCCCAGTTTGCCTTCCCTTGCCAAAACTATATTTCGTGCCATATCTTCCTTCACCACTTCTGCAATCTCCCCATAGCTGGCATCATGCAGTACTTTCATTTCACTGCCAAAATGATCAATCAGCTTGTCAATGGTTTTAGGACCTACTTTCGGGATAAATTCAAGGGGTATCTGATAGTTATAGGGAGGTCTTGATTGCATTTCTGGATAATCTCTATCTTTGATAATCTCCAATCTATCCCTAACTCCTACCACTACTTTATGTTTATCAGACATAGGACATTTCAGTACAGGAGGTTCTCCTTCTATTACCTTACCACAGGTATCGCAATAAGATCTATGATATTTGCCTAATTTGGGGTTCAATCCATAATTGGCAATAATCTTCCTGCCATCCCTACCCCAAAGGGCTTTCAGCACTTCTTCATAACTGGTATCTTCCATCTCAAATATGTTATACTCCCTCCCCATCTTAGGCAGTGAATGAGCATCCGAATTGCTTGTAAAGCTTTTCCCATCCAGTTCGCTCAGTTGACTTGCCATCATTGAATCTGCACTCAGGCCCAACTCAACTGAAAGTATTTTTTCAAGGGATCTATCATCGAATATCTCATGGAGGGATTCACAACAGTTGCCATAGAAGCTTTTGTGAGGTGTAAAGGCATGGGCTGGCATATAAACACCACCAAAGGCTTCAACAATATCAAACAGTTCCTGTCCTGTTAAGTGGCTCATCAGGCTAAATGCCCAGATGTTTTTGATGTGCTTTCTCATTTCATTTGAAAAATCTGTTATATGTTTGAGGCTAGGGAAGAAACACAGTGAATGGGCGCTGCAGCCACGCCTTTCATGAGTTTCTATTTCCGCTCCCAATAGTAAGGTTTGTCTGCCTCTATACTCTATGCCTCCACCGTTCTTTTCCACCATTTCTCCTTTATCTATCAGTTCATTGATATCTTCCAGTATATATGGAGATATACAGTCAACCACACCTATCACATCTATGCCTTTCCTGTAGGCTTCATAAGCAACATTCTCAAATGTCAGATTATTTGCAGTGGCTTTCTTCACTTCTTTACCCTTAGACGAGCGCCCTACATGTACATGCAGATCAACATAATATCTATTCATTTCTACACCGCCTTGATATCTGATAAAATATACAATCACTCTGTATTATTGCAATTTTTACTTTAGTTATGTTTATACTAATTAAACTCGTTGTGCTAGTTGATATTATTGGTAAAACTTACATATCGCTGACCTGTCCAATAAAGCAAATGATATATTAATGAAAAAAGGCTGTTGCAGAATTAGAGTTTTTCAACAGCCCTGTAACCATAAATATTTTATTCATCCTTAAGGTTCAGCAAAAGTGCTGAATTTATAATTACTGCTACTGAACCTGCATTATGCACCAAAGCACCAACAACAGGATTTAATACGCCAGTAATGGCTAGGATAATAGCAGCAAAATTCAATCCCATAGAAAAAACCACATTTAGCTTTATGGTTTTCATTGTTTTCTGTGCCAATTTCATCAGATAGGGTATTCTCTGAATATCATCACTTACTAATGCCACATCGGCTGCTTCAACTGCAATATCACTTCCTATACCACCCATTGCGACACCAACATAAGCTGTTTTCAATGCAGGAGCATCATTTACACCATCACCGACCATACAAACAGTTTCATCGTTATTCTGACAGTTGATAATAGCATTCATTTTATCCTCTGGCAATTGCTCTGATTTTACATCGCTTATACCCACAAGCTGCGCCATATGAGTTGCAGCTTTTGAATTATCACCTGTTAGCAGCAGTGTTTTAACACCTAGTGAATGAAGGCGCTGAACCATGCTTTTCGCATCAGGCCTAAGGGTATCAGATAATGCTATAAAACCAACAGATTCATTCCCTATACTAACATATATAACAGTACAACCATCATCTAAATATTCCTGAGCAGACCTTATAATCTCATTAGAAATTATAATCCCTTTTTCTTTAAACAATTCCTCGTTCCCTGCAAAAATAGCTCTGTTGTCAACCGTTGCACTGACACCACGTCCTGGCAGAAGTATGAAGTTTTCAGGCTTGTACAATTTCACCTTGCTTTTAGCGTAGTTTAAAACTGCACGACCCAGAGGATGTTCAGAATTCTGCTCTGCTGAAGCAGTGATTGCCAGCAAACTGTCATCTGAGATATTGGACGAAAAACTTTTTACTGCAATTACTTCAGGTTTTCCATAAGTGATTGTCCCAGTTTTATCAAAAGCAACACGTTTAACATGTGATAACCTCTCAAGAGCATCACCTGTACGCACTAATATTCCGAACTTGGTAGCATTGCCTATTCCCGCCATAATGGCAGTTGGAGTTGCCAACACCAAAGCACAGGGGCAGAACACAACCAATATGGTTACAGCCCTTATGATTTCACCTGTAAAGAACCAGGTTATAATTGCTGATGTTAATGCGATTACTACAATCCATGTTGCCCATCTGTCTGTAAGGCTGACAATAGATGCTTTATTTGCATCTGCCTGTTCTACAAGTCTTATCATGCGCTGCAGCGAGCTATCTTCTCCAACCTTAGTAGCTTTCATCTCAAAAGTACCAAACTGGTTCAGGGTACCGCTGGAAACCTCATCTCCAACCCCCTTGTCTACCGGAAGGCTTTCCCCTGTCATAACAGATTCGTTGATTGAGGTTTGTCCTGATGTAATCACACCATCCACTGCTATAATCTCTCCTGCAAGCACTCGTAGAATATCACCAACTTGCACTTCTTCAGCAGGAATTATAGTGTCGAACCCATCTCTTACTACTCTTGCTGTCCGCGGAGTAATAGAAACCAGCTTCTCTATACCCTCACGAGCTTTGCGAACTGTTCTTTCTTCTAATAGTGCTCCAATTGCCATGATAAAAGCAACTTCACCTGCTGCGAATATTTCACCAATAAATACCGAAGCAACCAAAGCCATGGCTACCAACACATCTGCTTTAATATCAAACTCGGTGACCAAGCCAATTACGGCTTCTTTAATGATTGGTAAACCACAAAGTATAATGGCTACCCAGGCAAAATCTATAGGAAAATTCTTAAAACCAATTTCAAAAAAGCTTAATAATAAAGATATACCAGAAATAACTATATAGAAAATAGTGCGGTTTTCGTCTTCTGAAAGCCACTGTTTTAGTCTAGTCATGTTTTTCCCCCTTAACTCATTCTTGAGAATTGCTCAACTGCCTTTGTAAAGTCAGCTATTGTTTTGTCCGCATCTCCATGCTCAATTCCTTCCTTCACACAGTGCTGTATATGTCCTTCTAGCACAATCTGCCCTACCTTATGTAAAGCACCTTTAGCAGCACCAATTTGGATTAAAATATCCTCACAGGGAACATCTTTTTCTATCATTTCAGATATAGCATTAAGCTGTCCCTGTATCTTTTTTATTCTTACTTTAAGCTTAGGTATATCCATACATGCACGCATTTTTCCACCTCCAATATTCTTTTATTTAATTAATATATACCTATACCCATACGGGTATAGGTATATATTAATACTTTTTGATATTTGATGTCAATAGCTGTAGCAAAATGTTGACAAATATCTCTACAAGCTACCTGGAATAAAAAGAAAGGCTTACTATGGTTATAAGAAAGGTTTCCATCGGAAGCATTTCAATAACAAGGAAGCCTTTCTTGAAATGCATTTATACTTTCCTATGCATTATAAAAAAAATGTATATACTATTTCTTCACAATAGTATATACATTTGCTTTAAATTGAAATTCTACCAAGATATCAAAAGGCTCTGTTCATATGCTTAATGATTGCAATTATGGTGATTGCAGCTGTTATTTATAGTGAACTCACCAAGCTTATTATCCTTAAGCATCTTAATATTATTTAATACAGTATCATTAGCTACCTTGTATACCCTAATTCCCTGGTTGTTCAGCTTGGTCAATGCTCCTGCACCGATTCCTCCAACCAAGATAGCGTCAACCCTTTCCCCTCCTATTGCTTTAAGAGGCTGGCACATACCATGAGAATGATTCAAATCTCCATTTTCAATGACCTTCATCTCTTCTTTATCTACGTCATAGATAAGAAAAAATGGAGCTGACCCAAAATGGTTATGCGCTACACTGTCCAATCCCTTGTTTTCTTCAATAGGAATACATACTTTCATACTTGTTTCCCCTTTCACTTATTATTATGACAACATCTATTTCTATTAGCTTTACATGTTGCTCTGCATTCATTGGGCATATCTATGCCTAACCTGCAGTTAATGGCTGAATGATCATTTTTCATTTGCTCAATGAAGTCAATCAGCTCAGATAGAACAGATTCTTGCAAGTTATAATGAACATAATATCCTGCTTTTACTCCCACAATGATATCAGCTTCCTTTAAAACTTTTATATGCTGAGAAACTGCTGCCTCAGAAATACCCAAATGCTTTGCCATTCCTTTAGCGCATATTTTTCTCTTCGAGAGAATTATTAAAATTTTTAATCTGGTTTCATCACCAAGAGCCTTAAATAGCTGTACTATCCGCTCCATAACATACCTCTTTCAATTAACTATTCGCTTAATTAAATAGTATTATACTTAATTATAAAAGTCAATATAAATAACTAAAAAACCTAAATAATAAGGACTCCTGCAAGTCTCAATTTTTGAGAATTATGCAACAGTCCTACTTTCATAGACTTTTACTTGGTTTATGGCTTTATAGCCTAAATAAGTTATGATATAATTTATATATTCTAATATTGGGCTAGTTAAGGTGATTTTATGAGAACAATTGATTGTTTAGGCGATATCTGTCCAATACCGATTTTAAAAACCAAAAAAGAATTAAAATCCATAAAGCCTGGCGAAGTTGTAAAGGTGGTCACGGATCACAGTTGTGTTTTGGAATCTGTGATAAACAATTTTAAGAAATACAATATAACATATGAGGAAGTCATAAATGGTGTATGGGAGATTTTTATAACAAAATCCTAGCATAAATTTTTCTGTGCAATCTTCTTGAAGTACTCAACAAATTCGTTAAGGATCTTATTTTCTTTCACCCTCTTGTCATATATCAGATACATGTCGTAGTCTATCGAAAAATCCTTAAGATTTATTAGTTTTAACTGTTTGTAATACAGTTCTTTTTTTATGGATGTGTATGTTAAAAATCCTATTCCGAATTCATTTAGTATAGATGTCTTTATCGATTCTACGGAATCACTGTTATATATGATTCTGAGATTTTCAAATCTCATTCCCATTTCTCTCATTTTATTTGTCAGTGGGTCTATGACATGGGCTTTATCATTCAATAATATGAGAGGGTATTTAACCAAATCATTGAAATCTATTTCTTCCGATATTCTGTATTTCCCCGGAGAAACCAGTACAATCTTGTCCATTCCAATTTTATAGTAGGAAAGACTCTGGTTTTTTGGCTTGCTGTATATAACACCTATATCGCAAATATTATTCATCACATTTTCTTCTATTAAATCTGATTCATTGGGTTTCAGCTCATAATTATACTTAGGAAATTTATCTTTAACCTTATACATTACACATGGTAAGGAATAAGTGGCAATGGATCTGCAGGCCTCTATCCTTATGTTCCTAGACTCTTCATCGCTTGACTCCAGTTGGGCAAGCATGGCATCATAGGTTCTTATTATGTTATCAGCATATTTTAAAACTATTATTCCTTTATCAGTAAGCTCCACACCCTTGTTGCTTCTGTCTAAAAGCTTGCAGCCCAGTACCTCCTCCAGCTTTGAAATCTGCTGACTCAGCGCAGATTGAGATATGTGAGCACTTTTTGCCACCTTGGATATGCTTCCTGCTGTAGCAACTTTATAAAAATAATATAGATACTCAATATTCATCTACAACCCATCTCCTCATGCTGATTAATAATTCTATAAATTATTATATAATATTGTTAATCCAATAACAGCAGTTTTTACAAATTTCGATTGAAGTGCTTCCAATAACTTCATAAATTTTTGTGATATAATATTACTATGCGGGTTGAGCCATTACTAATCACTGCATAAAAAGCATTTATATGGGAGGTATATTTGATGAAAAATCAAATACCTGTTGGCATATCTTTACTAATACTTATAATAGTCTTTGGAATGCTTTTAGAGACTTTAGCTCCAACTCTTAGCTTCTATTGGATAACTGGCATCGCTTTTGGTTTCATACTTCAAAGATCCAAGTTCTGCTTTGCTGCTTCAATCAGAGATCCTTATCTCATAGGCGGTACAGCATTGACAAAAGCAGTGCTAATAGCACTAGCCATAACTTCTATCGGTTTCACAGCCATAAAATACGGAGCATATGTCAATAATATGCCCTTACCTGGTCAGGGATCGGTAGAACCAATAAGCTTAGCTACAGTAATAGGAGGAATATTGTTCGGTATCGGAATGGTAATAGCAGGTGGGTGTGCTTCAGGTATCCTTATGAGAACTGGTGAAGGTTTTCATATGCAGATGATAGCTCTGGTTTTCTTTATTATTGGTTCTCTTTGGGGCGCCCATGATTATGGCTGGTGGTACGACAAGTTTATAAAAGAATCCAAAGCAATATTTTTACCGGATGTATTCGGTTGGTTTGGTGCTTTAGCGATACAATTGGTGTTTATAGCTTTTTTATATATTATAGCTGATAGATGGGAAGAAAAGAAAAGCCAGGACTACTAATGAATGATAGGGGGCATTGAATTGAGGTTAGAGAATAATAAATATTATATTAAATGGTTCAAAAAATCATGGCCCTATATTACTGGAGCAATTTTATTATCTCTTTTTCAGATTGTAACCTTAGCGGTAACTGGGGAGCCTTGGAGAATCTCCTCCGGTATGGCTAATTGGGGTGCATGGATATATGAAACCTTAGGTGGAGATGTTTCGAAATGGTTTTATTTCAACTCGGAGGGTCGAGATGTTGCATTGGCTGCAGGCTTCCTAAGAGAACCAAAATCCGTGAGAAACCTTGGTGTTATAGTGGGAGCATCACTTTCTGCACTTATGGCTTCTCAGTTTAAAATTCGAAAAGCCAAATCCTATAGACAAATGATTGCAGCCGCTGTAGGCGGACTTTTGATGGGATATGGCTCCAGACTTGCTTCAGGATGTAATATAGGTTCATTCTTTGGAGGAATTGCTTCCCTATCCTTATCCGGATGGATCTTTGGATTATTTATTTTTGTAGGTGCTATTATTGGAAGCAAGTTACTGGTAAGATTTCTTATGTAATAAAGAAATTGCTGCAAAACAGTAGTTTTGCAGCAATTTTTAATCTATTTGCTTATAAGATCCAGTATTTGCTCTTTAATATTCATGTACTCTTCATCGATTCTTACACGACCATGTTTATTTTCTATAGCTGCATAGGTGAAATCAACATTAAACTCTTTCAATATCTTTCCTGGACTTTTTGACATAACCACAACTCTTGTACCCAGAGACATGGCTTCGTCTATATCGTGGGTGATCATAAAAATGGTGCTATTGTTTTTTTTCCATATTTTACGAATAAAGTTCTGCATATTAACTCTGGTGAGGGCATCTAAGGCTCCAAAAGGCTCATCCATCAGTATAACTTCCGGTTCATTGGCAAGAGCTCTTGCTAATGCTACCCTTTGTTTCATTCCCCCTGAAAGCTCGAAGGTTGCCTTTTCACTATAGTCTATAAGCTCAACCTGCTCCAGAAAGCGATTTGCTATGCGTTTCACATCCTCTGGGGAAAGACCTTTCATTCTGGGACCGAATTCAACATTTCTTCTGACACTCATCCATGGATAGAGAGTAGGTGACTGGAATACAACACCCCTATGCCAGTCAGGACCTGTAATGGTCTCTCCATGCATCAGACAGCTTCCCGTGGTTGGCTTTATATAGCCGGCAATAACCTTCAACAATGTGCTTTTACCACATCCTGAGGGTCCCAAAACACATATAAATTCTCCCTTATTTATTTGTAAATCAATATTATCCAATGCTTTGATGGGTCTCGTATTAGTCTCATAGGTATAACTCACATTCTTAATGTCTATCAGCATTTTATACACCCCCAGGGATATTCAATTAGATTATTTATTCAATATATTTATTGCCTTTTCAATATACTCAGAATTTAAAAACTCATTAAAAGCTTCTTGTGCAGGTGCTTCATTTATAAATCTCTGCATTTCCAGAAAATCGGCAGTATCCTTCATAATTGTAGCAAAGTTGCCTACTGAATCACTTGTTCCCAAATAATCCTGCTTTAATTGTTCTTCTGGCGAAAGCCATATTGCTCCTTTCATCTGCTCCAAAGCATCCTCAGGTGCTATTTGAAGCTCTTCAGCTACAATCTTGGCACCTTCCTCAGGGTTTTGTCTGTATATTTCTCCCCCTTCAGCCAGGCATGCAATGAAAGTAGCAACCATATCAGGATATTTCCTTGCAAATTCCTTTCTCACCAATTCCACGTTGGCGGTAACATAGCCTTGGTTTGCCATGTCTTCACTGGTGATAATGGTTTTACCTGTTTTCAATAACTCTCCAAGGGAAGGCTGCCAGGTATAAGCAGCTTCAATATCTCCTCTTTCCCATGCGGCAACAATATCTGCCGTCTGCATATCCAATAGCTGCACCTTATCTTCAATGCCTGCTATTTTTAGAGCATTTAGCAAGCTGTAGTGTGATGTGGAAGCAAAGGGTGTAGCGATTTTCTTGCCTGCAAGATCCTCTACTTTATTAATATTTGAACCATTTTTAACTGCCAGAGCTTCTATATCTCCAAGGACTTCATGAATCCAAATCAGCTCTACATCAAGGCCCCTTGACAAAGCAACTATGGCATTGGTGTTACCCATGGTTGCAAAATCAATACTCTCTGAGGCAAAGGCCTTATTGGCATCTACTCCAGAGTCAAAAACTATGAAGTTGCACTTGATCCCACTCTCAGTAAAATACTTATCAAATATACTCTGTCTGATTGCAATGTTTTCATCGTTGGGTACTCTCAAAATCCCTATATTTATTTCTTTTGGCAGCGATTCCTGTGATACGTTATCATGAGCGAAGGCATCCACTTTGCTGACACAGCCACTTAGCGAAAATACAGTAAGAGCTAAAACAATAATGAGAGTCAAAATGTTCCTAAGCTTTATCATTATAAATGTCTCTCCTTTCTCAATTTAAACCCGTCCCTTCCAGAAGACTAATTTTTTCTCTAAAAATCTTAATCCGCCATCGATTAATATGCCTGTTATTCCCATTATAATTATGCCTACAAACATTACATCGCTTTTCAGGTATTTGGAAGCATCTATCACCATCCATCCTACACCTGAGGTTGCAGCTACCATCTCTGCAGCCACTAAGGTGGTATAAGCCACCCCCACAGCAGTTCTTAGCCCAGTAAATATCTCAGGCATACAGGCAGGCAAAACTACATGAAAGAAAACACTTCTTTGATCCGCTCCCAATGACTCAGCACTCAATATATAATCTTCATTTATCTTAGTAACAGCAGATATGCATGCTATATATATGGGTGCAAAGGCTGCCAGAAACAGCAGTGTTATTTTTGATAAATCATCAATACCGAACCATAATATGAGAAGTGTATAATAGGCGAGGGGTGGGAGAGGACGATAAAATTGAATCACAGAATCCACCACTGCCCTGATCTTATCATAATAGCCGCTTAACAATCCAAGAGGTATTGCGGTTACTACAGCAAAGAATGAAGCAATAAGCAATCTCTTGAAACTGATTCCCAGGTGGGCTATCAATGATATGCCATTGTATCCATCTACAAGTATTTCTATAAATGCAGCTCCTACCTCATATGGTGATGGTACCAAAACTGATTCAATTATTCCAAATTTAGTAGTCAAATACCAAGCTCCAAAAATTACAATCCATGTACCAATGGTAAGTTTTTTTACTCTCTTCAATTCTGTCCTCCTCTCCACTTATGTCTAAACAAAAACCCTGTAAGTCATTTTTGGCCTACAAGGTTTCTGTCGGCATTTATTTTAATTGAAGTTGTATTCAGTTAGTATTCTCTCTCTCCCTGTCACTTGATCGTTGTAGTATTCATAGTAGCTGATGCCCAAGAAGGATCCTGAGATGTTGTATAGATTGTCAAAGCCCATATGCTGCAATGCCATTATAGCGTTGTAGCTTCTCTGGCTTGAGCGGCAGTGGAGGTATACGGGAACATCCTTCGGTATTTCTGAGGTCCTTTGCCTCAACTCGCTCAATGGAATGTTGATTGCATTTTTAATATGTCCCGCTTCGTATTCATCTTTTTCTCTCACATCAATAATTACTGCATTGCTTTCCACCAACTCTCTAACCTTATAAACCGGCACTTGTCTGAATCTGCCGTTTAATATATTGAGAGCTACCAATGCTGCATGGTTTACCGGATCTTTAGCAGTACTGAAGGCAGGAGCATAGCATAATTCTAATTCCTTGAGATCTTCTAAGGTACCTCCCATCATTATCATGGCTGCGATTACATCAATTCTCTTGGTAGCGTTGCCTTTTCCAATGGCTTGAGCTCCTAATATCTTGCCTGTTGGTACTTCATAAACCAATTTGAAATGGAAGGGGCTATTGTCAGGCATTAATCCTACTTTGTCTCCAGGAATGATATATACAAAGTCGTACTGTATACCTGCTTTCTGACAAGCCTTTTCGGTTAATCCTGTTGAAGCCGCATTCATATCAAATATTTTTACGCATGAAGAACCAATTACTCCAGTATTTCTGTGGGGTATACCGTACATATGGTCTGCAGCCGCTCTAGCCTGTCTTTGAGCTGGTCCCGCCAATGCCAGCCTTGATTTGCTGTGAGTCAATTTATTGTATACTTCTATGGCATCTCCAACTGCATATATGTCCTTATCACTGGTCAGATAGTTATGATCTACCTTTATTCCACCTGTTTCACCTATTTCAAGGCCGGCTTCTTTTGCCAATGTTGTTTCAGGTCTTACACCTATTGCCATGATTACAGCCTGAGCTGGTACTTTTTTCCCAGAAGCCAATTCTATATGTTCATCTGCAACCTTTGCTATTCCGTCTCCTACAATGAGGTTTACTCCTTTATCCATCATTTCCTTGTGCAATATCTGAACCATATCATAGTCGAAAGGCGCCATAATCTGATCCGCTGCTTCTACCAAAGTTACATTATAGCCTGCATTTGCCAATTGAAGATTCTCTGCCACTTCTACTCCTATGAACCCTCCGCCTATTACCGCTATATCCTTTATATTATTATCCTTGATATATCTGTTAAGCTTATCAATATCTACCACATTTCTAACTGTAAACACATGAGATTTATCATATCCTTCTATTCTCGGCACTATAGGATTGGCTCCTGGAGACAATACCAGCTTATCATAGGCTTCTTCATATTCATTGCCTGTCACTAGATCCTTAACAGTAATTGTTTTCTTTTCCCTGTTTATTTTCACAACTTCACTGTTAACTCTTGCTTCTATGTTATACTGCTTCTGGAATCCATCAGGACACATCAATACCAAATCATCGCTGTTTTCTATCATACCGCTAAGGTGATTCGGCAAACAGCAGTTTGAAAAGGATACGTGAGGTCCTTTCTCAAACATGATAACTTCTGCAGATTCATCCAATCTTCTCACTCTTGCAGCGGCAGAAGCTCCACCTGCAACTCCTCCAACTATCAGTACTCTTTTGCTCATAATTGAGTCCTCCTTTTTTATTAGATTTGTTACATCAAAATCAGACATGCAAAACATTATTGCGCTTTCAACTCCACAACTTTGTTTTCCTCTATCTTCTTTTCTCTAAGGTATCTATTAGCAGGAATGATATTGACCCTGCCTTCAAATAGCTTTAATCCTGCTATTCCTCCAAGAGAAAGGGCTACGAGGAATATCCATCCGGATAGTGAAAAATTGCAAATTGAGGAATAGAGCGCTCCTATATTGCATCCTCCGGCTAATCTTGCACCAAAACCCATCATGAATCCCCCGGAAATATAAATCAGTACATCTTTTAGATTGAAATCATAATCAAACTTGAATTTACCTGCCAGCAATAAAGCTAATGCTGCCCCCACTATAATTCCAATGTTTCTTAGGGTTCCACCATCGTATAGAAGACCTTTGTTTACGCTTTCCACAATACTGGCAAATTCCGGTGATGTAAACTCCATTCCTATACCTTGAAGCAATGCCACTCCCCATTTTGTAAATGCAGATGTTACTCCCCAGCTTGAACCAGTTGTATTGATTATGAAAACAAACATTATTGATAGTAATATTCCACCTTTTAAAAAGCTCCATCTTTCTATAAAAAACTTGTGATATGTTCTATAGCTGAACAGTTTAAAATCCTTATTCTCGGGCAATGGTAGTTCATCAGGTTCATAAACATTCTTTTGATAATAGCCTTCTTTCTTTCTGAAGTCTTCATATTTCCTTGTTACTACATACAGTGCTAACAATATTAATAGGGAAACTATCACTGCACCGACATAACCAAATACATGGGGTAAATAAACGGTGGCTTTTATTTTGCCTATTGCTGTTTCAGCGATTCTATATCTTAGAGCATGGCCTGGAACAGCCCCCAATACGAAGAATAATAGAGCGATGGCTGCCCGTATTGCTCCTTCACCCAAATCGCTTAGGGTTCCTGATGCACATCCTCCGGCAATCATCATACCTATACCGAATATAAATCCACCTAAAATTGTTGAAATGTTAAACGCTCCTACCGAACTGGATCCGGGTATAACTGCAGCTCCTTCTGATGCCATATAAGATGGTACAGCACCATTAGCTGCTGCAGCCCAATGAATTCCTGCAGTTGCTATCAGTGATATAGCGAACATTATAAGAAGTGCTTTTGTAAGGCTTCCTTCACCTGTAATATAGATCCTTTTGATGCCACCAGCAAAACCAAATCTAGATCTTGTAAGTATATACCCTAATGCTACTCCGGTAATGATATTAAGTGTCAATTTACTGTTGGTCTGACCTAAATAGAAGCCAAAGATTCCAATCAGAACTATAATTCCTAAAGCAACAAATAATTGAACTTTATTGATTCTCCCAGTTGACTCCATTTATGATCCCCTTTCTTGCATATTTTTTTACATTGTTGATTGTGTTTATTATATAACAAACAATCTTTCGCCGATGAACACCTTTTCTTATACAGTATTAGATATTTGGATAGTCCTTGATGTCTTAGATAAAGGCATGAAAAAAACACCTTGTCTTTTGACAGGTGTTTTCAGGTGCATATCCATACTATTTTTTCAACAATTCCTTGTAGTTTCTATAAAATATCTTCTCCACATCTGCTTTTGCTAAAGGTTTGCTAAATAAGTATCCTTGTAGAAAGTCGCTTCCGGCTCTTTTCATCCTCTTAAACTCTTCTATTTCCTCCACCCCTTCTGTTACGACTTTCAGGTTCAATCCGTGTACAAGAGCAATCAAGGAGTCCATAATTTTTATGCTTTCTAGCTCAATGAATTTATCTTTAAGGCTTTTATCCAGCTTTACTTTGTCTATAGGCATAAAAGTAAGATAGTTCAAAGAGGAGTAGCCTGTCCCAAAATCATCCAAAGAAATGATGACTCCAAGGGATTTCAACCTATTCAGTATATTTATGGTTTCGTGCCTTTTTTCTGCAAAAATATTCTCCGTTATTTCTAATTCCAATAAGCTAGGTTCTACATGGTATTCTTCAAGGGTCTTCTTGATATAGTCAATCAGACTCAAATCATAAAATTGTCTTGGCGATAAGTTAATAGATACTGGCAAAGGCTTATAACCCTTCTCTTTCCATATGCTTATTTGTTTTACCGCTTCTTTTATTACCCATTTCCCTATTGGCAATATTAGACCTGTTTCTTCTGCTACAGGTATAAAACTCTGGGGAGATATATCATGTCCTTTTATTCTAAGAAGTGCTTCAAATGAGGATGTTTCTCCCGTGCTTGTCTCTATTATAGGTTGATAAAGCAATAGAAAATCTTCATTTTTAATAGCTCTTCTCAACATGTTTTCTATCTTTATCTTTTTATTAAACTTTTCCTTCATCTTTTCATCAAAGAACAAGTATCTGTTCTTACCGGATCTTTTTACACTATACATAGCTATATCTGCTTTTATAAGAAGGTCATCAATGGTCTTGCCATCTTGAGGATATTTCACAATACCCAGGCTTACAGTTATGTTGTTTTCTATTTCATCTATAAACACTCTTTCTTTAAAAATGTTTAGCAGCTTTTCTGCATACTCAACTATCTTATGGTTTTCTTCCTCTCTCAAAAGAATCAGGAATTCATCTCCGCCAAATCTAAAAGCAATTATGTTTTCAGATACAGAATCCATAATCAGATTGGCAATGCGCCTTAATAACTCATCTCCATAGACATGGCCCAAAATGTCATTAATGTTCTTGAAATCATCTATGTCTAGTAAAAAAATGGCTCCATTTTTATTATGCTTCAGTTCCTTCGTTAAAATTTCTGTCAACTTTCTTCTATTATAAAGTCCGGTCAAAGGATCATGATCCGCTAAATATTTAATGTAACCTTCCTGTTGCTTTAATTCTGTAATCTCAATCAATACCCCATGAATAGTATTAACATTTCCTTCTCTATCCGTTATTCCTTTACCTCTTACCAAATACCAATGGATCCTCTGATCTTTGTCTATAATTCGAATTTGTATATCAATATCTCCACTTAGCTTAGCATTATATTTGTTAATTTCATCTATGAGTATACTTCTATCCTCTTCATGAACTACTTCATCAATAATCTCATAAATGCTTTCCTTTTGTACTGCCTCAAGCCCTACAAGATCTACAAAATTCTTTGAGAAATTTATTGTTCCTTTGTCCGTATTTATCTCCCATATATAACTATCAGTAGCTTCTATAGCAATTTCATATTTCTGTCTAAGCTCCTCATTCTTATCCGAATACTTTTGTATTTCATCATATTGAAACCTTAGCTCCTCCTCATTGGACATCAATTGCTCAATGGTGGCTTCAAGCTCAATATTTGTAGATTCCAACTCTTCCTTGTATTTAACCTTTTCAGTCACATCTGTATATATACCATAGCCTCCAAGAATTTCATTTTTCATCTTCATAAGTATTGCTCTTATATTTACTACAATAGGTTCTCCCGTTTTCTTATATCTGATAGCTTCTACATCTACTATACCTTTTTCAAACAGTTCATTAGTTTTCCCCACTGCTTCCTTCTTTAGCTCCTTTGGAACCACCAGGTCATCCAGGTTCTTGCCTATACACTCCTCCCTTGTATAGCCAAAAACCTTGAGAAAACTTTCATTAACATCAAAAACCGTATGATTGTTATCGAAACAGGCTATAGCATCAGGGCTGTTAATAAAAAGGGTTTCATATCTGTTTAAAAGGATATCTTGTTGCTTTCGGAACTTTATACTCTCACTTGTATCTCTTGATATAGATACTACTGCTTCTATCTTTCCTTCATTATTGACTATGGGTACTGCTTTTCCCCAGTCGTAATAATCCAATTTCGAACTGTATGTCTCTCCTTCTACAGAACCATCTTCGTTTCTTTTGAAACCTTTATAATACTTTTTTTCAATTTCCTCATCAGGATGTAATACCAAGTCTATGAGGGTAGGTCTTTTATATCCGTAGAATATTTGAGAGTAGGTATAATCGCCTTTTCCCAATACATCTTCTTTATTTACCTTTGTGAGCTTCTCTATAGCACTATTCCACAGAATAATCTTCCCATCTCTATCAATGGCGAATACTGGATCTGGTAGTGTCTCTATTACATTTTCAAAAAACTTTATTTTGTTCATACGATTCTCACCCCCCGTTTCTTACTGTAAGTAATTTGAATTTCTAGAGCTCTGGAACTTATCATGATCCTTATGCTTTGATAATCTTATTATTAATTCTACTATTTTCCTTTAATTTCTACAATGTTTTATTCGCATTTTTAGATGTTATCTGCATTGCTTTAATTTCTCCAGAATTTCATGATACTCCTTATCGAGGGCTTCGATATCATCATTTTTAGATGGCATGCTCAATTTGCTTAATATTTCTGCCATGCGATGCTTAAGAATCATTATTTTCTCAGATTTATCATCTTTGATTGATAACTCTTCTTTCTTTTTCATATACTCTTCATATGTCCCATCAAAACATATAGTCTTTTGATTCTCTATGGATATTATATGATCCGCCACATTACTTACAAATCTTCTATCATGGGAGATAAAAATCACAGTTCCTATATACTCTAATAATGCCTCTTCTACAGCTTCCATAGAATATATATCTAAATAATTAGTGGGTTCATCTAAAACCAAAACATTAAAGTCACTGGTAATTATTTTAGCTAATGCAGCTTTTACCTTCTCACCGCCGCTTAACAAAGATGTTCTTTTCATGACATCTTCTCTCTTAAATAAAAGCCTTGCCAGAAGGGTTCTTACAAAAGTCTCGTCATAAACACTGCTTTCCATAACATTTTGCAGCAATGTCTTTCTTCCATCTAAAGTGCTTATGTCTTGACTGAAATAGCCTATTTTGACTCCTATAGCTCTATATATTGCCGGGTCTCCATCAATAATCATTTTAATAAGAGTAGTCTTTCCGCTCCCATTAGGTCCTACTACTGCAGTCTTACTGTTGTTGAATACCCTGAATTGGGCTTCTTCAAATATAACTTTGTCCCCAAAGCTCTTGTTTAGCTTATCAGAGCTTAATACCACCTTGCAATGAAGCTGTGTGGTCTTTTGTATATCTACATTTATATCCGGCAATTCCTTTGGTTTTTCCTTAACCTCAAGCTTTTCGATTCTGGTTCTAATAGCATTAACCTGTCTTTCCAGTTTTGCTTTTGCTATCTGGGCTCCCATTTTATGAAGCCTGGCCTCTGAGTTTCCCATCCTCTTAGGAGTTTTTCTCATGGATTTTACTTTGCTTTTCTTTTCTAGCAAAGCTTCCTCCAACCTTTTCTTCTCTGAAACATACTGTTCATACTCAAAGGCAGCTCTTTTCCTTTTTTTCTCCTTTAATTCTTTATATTTGGTATAATTGCCCCTATAAAGACATACCTCTCCATTTTCTATTTCAAGTATGGCATTGCATACTGCATCCAAAAAATCTCTGTCATGGGAAACTACCAAAATTGCACCATCAAATGCCTCCAGTTCCTTTTGAAGAAGCTCTATGCCTTCTCTGTCAAGATTGCTTGTGGGTTCATCCCCGATGATAAGAGCATTGTCTCTCCCCAAAGCCTTAGCTATCTTGAGCCGGGTTACTTCACCCCCGCTTAACCCTTGATTATTTAATCCGCTTACCCCAAATTTGCTGGAAGCTATATTTTCAACAGCCACTATATTATCATTTTCCAACTGCTCTATATAAGAATAGGTTCCATATATCCGAGACATGCCCTCATCAGGCTCTATTCTTCCTGTTAGAATGTTTAGGAAAGTGGTTTTCCCACAACCATTTAAACCAATTATTCCTATCCTGTCATTTCTATATATCTTGAAATCATCAACCTTCAATATCAATCTGTCATTATAATATTTTTTTACTCCATTCATTTCCGCTATCAACATAGAAAAATCCCCTCCATAATTGCTGGAGAGGATATACTTTATCCCTATACATACTTTCAAATGCTATAATCATTGACAATAGAATATTATCAATAAAAAACAAACAACATCACTATAGAAAAGAAAGTAGTTAAAAAAGGGCGCACTTATCCACTCCAGCTTAATGCAAAACACCATGTTTGTATATGATTCAAGCTAAGAATGGATTAGTTTCTCATTGCTCCTTTAGTACCTTCCTTTCAAAATTTACAAGTAAATTATATTATATGCAATTTCTAATGTCAACGGCATTCCATGTTCTTATTCAAAAACCACAATGGCTTTTCTTCGTTTAATGCGTAGCAAAACAGTTTCTAGTACCCTTAGAACATGGTTCAGATCTTTCTGCTCCAAATAAGCAGCTGCCATATCCTGCCCTATGACAAGATCCATATTCCTTGACTCAGGAGATACAAGCACAGCCTTGCCTTTTCCTAATACAGGTGATTTGTATATTCTTCCGTCCACCAGCTTGCTAATCCTGTCTATCTCCAACAATCCGGTTCCAGGTTGCAACCTCTGCAATTGCATGTAAAGATCCAGGCTTAATACAAGGGCATAGGGCCCGTAAATGCCATTTTCCGTCAAAAGTTCAATGGCAGAAGCCACATCTATAAAAGCATTTTCTCCTTCAGACCAATCTTTTTTTGCAACTTTATTGATACCTTCTGCAGTTAGCAATCCCTCATACCCAAGCTCACTATCACCATAGAATATTAATCTATCTTCTTTTAATGCACAGGCTTCCGCCGAAGCCATGGCTTTTGAAAGATCAACAGGAAAACCCATTTTTTCGCTATTCTCCAAATCTTTTGCAAGCAACGTGAAATCGTCATATATGGTAGGTATTTCAACATATTTTCTTCCCTTAGTAGTAATGATACCTTTTTCTGATACTTCATCAACCTCATCCACATCGTCAATGGCTATGTAGTTGACTCCAATTCCAAGGGGGCCGAATATATGCAAAAATCTTCTGCCAACAAGAGCTCTGCGAGCCGCTTCAATAACTGCCGCATCTATATCTTCCCAAAGCTTATCAGAAAAGGTAGAAGCTTCTCTTGATAAATAACTCATAATTTAACCTCCTTATTAATATCCAAAACATCTCTACTTGTCTAATAGACTACCAACGGTAGGAGAATTTGAATTATTCTTCTTTTCTTCCTTGGGTACATTGATCCCTAAATCTTCTAGCATTTCTCTGACTTCCTCCTGACCGGAAGCAAACCATTCTGCTTCCTGAGGATCAAGAATTCTAAGGAGTTCCATCAATTCTCCCACATGAGCTTTTTCCTCATCACGAATATCTGCAATAACCTTTTTAGCTATTTCATTATCTGTCGCTTGGACATGGGCGTCATAAACATAGATAGCTTCAAGTTCGCCTGCAATATTCAGACGTATCGCCTGAATCAATTCCTCTTTTGTCAGCTTACGATCTACATTTCCTTGAAACGGATTAGCAAAGTTAGGCATATTTTCATCCTCCTATTTATTATTTTATAGTAATAATAAAAAGTCCCTTGTGTTCGCATCCATTCAATGTCAATGAGTTTAACATAGTCTATGCAAAATGTTTAAATGTTAATTATTTTCAATTAATAACTGTTATCCAAATTATATAATTTATAATAGCCTATGTCAAGTATTTCCATATTGTTTTTCAACTTATCTCATTCCTTGCATGAAACCTTAATGGTACCAATAATATATTATGAACAACATCCAGCTCTATATTCTCATTTATCAGGATTTCGTCCACACTCTGTTGTTTTGCTTTCTAACTTACTAAATTATCTGACTTCTATTTTGATAATCATACATTAGCATAAGCAAACATCTCCTTTCCTGCTTCTATTATCACAAGAAAGGAGATGTTTTTAAGCCTGTAACCTACCAAGTATTCTGGTTAAAACCATAGTTCACTCTTTGTACTAATGATAAGGATTGCTCACAAATTTCGCTTGGAAGGACTTTTATATTGCGCGCCATGCACTGCATATCATTAAACGTTGCAACAATTGTATAGAACCCAGGTGGTAAATTATCTATAGCGAAATTCCCATTTTCATCAGAAGCAGTTCTATAAACAGGAAATTCTGTTCTTGATCCAAAGTATAGTAGAATCACCGCATTGGCCACCTGTTCTCCATCTGTTTCCCTTAATACGGAACCAATAATTCTTCCCAAATAATTCTCAATTTTATTGTTTATTGTTACGTCTATTCTCTGGAGATTGAGCTGTGAAGGTTTTACATCAAGTTCTACCGCCTGATCCAAATCCTGTTTGTTGCTTTGTAAGCTTTGCTGATGCTGTAGCTTCTTATTGGTTCCAGTACTCACTTTTTTCTTATCAATATCATTATCTTCAAGTAGAAGTGTCTCATTATTATCCTTCATAGCATTACTCATCTCCTTTGTGAGGTTAGGAGAAAATATTTACCTGATTTTATCTTTTACCTTCGGCGCCTGCTACAGATGTAGCTTCAGCACCTGAGATACTGTCTGCGTCATTATCTGCTCTTTGTCCCTGTGCCTGCTTTACTATAACTTTTTGGTCAAACCAGTTATAGTTGTATTGTTTATTGAATTGCTTCTGTTTGCTGAACTGGCTGTCCTTCTCAAACTCTTTTTCAACATCTATATCCTTCTCAATATGCTTAGCCAAATCCACATTAAACTTATTGTCTTTGATGTCTACCATTAATTGGCCCCCCTTTCATTATATAAAATTTCTATATTATTCATTCATTAATTGCTTTATCTATATGACCTTCCGTATGGTTTTTCTTCAGATTCATTTTCAACTTCAGCCTCTGCTATTGCCTTAGCCTCCGCTTCACTCTCTGCTTCGTTTTCTGCTTTTTGTCCCTGTCCCTGCTTTATAATTAATTTTTGAACAAAAGGATTGTAGTTAATTTGCTTATTTATCTGTTTTTGAAAATTAGTCTGCTCTTCTTCTTCATATTCATTATCATATAAAGGCTGCAGATTCTTGTCTATAGCATTGTCTTTCGGTGCCATAATATCCCTCCTTTCAAAGCATGTTTTTTATAGAAAATAAAGCTCCTGCTTTATCCCTCAGTACAATATATTTAGGCATGTACAAAAATGTTAACACTTGTACAAAAAATTTTTGCATAAAAAAACAGCTAAGCTATAGGAATTCTTCCTACTACTTCGCTGATTTTTTTATGTCTCTCCATATATCTATTTCTGTATTATATATGTACAATCCTTATTTCTTTATCTGGAAATGCTCTCTGTATATATTCAGCAACTAATCTTCTGTGACACTTCTCTGCTGTTTCTTCACTGCATAAAAGGCAGCAACCGTCCAAAACATCATAAAGATTTTCGATTACATGTTTTCTAATGTCTCTTTCATCAAGCAACTGTATAAATTTTTCTTCATACTCACTCCATGAAATTGACTTCTTCTTGTAGCTATCAATAATTTCTTTAGTCGGGCTAAACTTTGTATCATGTATATATCCAATACCTAACAACTCCCTTAAAAAGTATTTGAGATCGCTTCCTTTCGTAAATCCTGCTAGTTGACTGGAGTTATTTAATCTAATATCTATTAGATGCTTAACATCATTCTTTTTTAGTAACCCGAAAAACTCTTCAGCGGATTTTCTTGTAAATCCAATAGTATAAATGACCATCACTATTCCCCCTAATATAAATCATTTATATAAAAGCATACTCTATCAAAAACCCTTGTTTCTTATGCTCTCACGATAAAAGAATTCGGCTGTTATTTATGATTTGGTGCTTCTTCCGCTACGATGTTCCAAGCAACACCAAATTTATCAGTCAGAGCTGCATGGAATGTTATAATTCTTTATATTAACCCCACCATGCTGCCAAAACAATTAATGAAAATAAAGATATAACTATACCTATTAAAGCATTAACACCTAAATATATTTTAATTTCTTTCTTTCCAAATTTATTTTGTTTATTAACCTTGGATATCAATATAGGTGGAATCAAAAAGAAAAGTATGCTAAATATAGTTACAATGCTCAAACCCGCCAGTAAAGGTATAGATAAATTATAATACAATAAATAAGCAATATCTTGAGCATACACTCCAAATATAATAGCCAAAAACATACTTCCGTATAAAAGCAACCTTATCTTCTTTCTTTCTTCAACCAATATTCTCACCCCTATATGAAGCTAAATAAGTATACAGATTACTTTTGCCATACTAATAAATATCTCCAAAAAAGCTTTCTCTTTATTTTTGCTGTGGGTATATGTTTTTTTGCTAATGCCCTTATTTCATCCATGGTCATATATGTATCATGCTTACCGTGTCTTTCCCAGACTTCTTTAGCGTGCCCATTCCCCCACTTACATTTCACCCAAATACCATTTTAACGCTTTTCTTTCCAACTCTTTAACAAAGGCATCTTTACCATCGCAATAAGCTTCAATATCTGAGGGATACATAGCTGCTAATTTACTCTTCAACTCTCCATATTCAAATGCATCCTGCGGATGTGTTCTTAAATAATCCCGCACTGCCAAATGCCTTTCAATCTCATAGGTATTACTTATATCGAATATATGGACATGGTGAGTCCTTATTATAGATCCCTTTCTGAAAAATCTTCTTCTAGCTATGCCATATTCCCCTTTTGGCTCATAACCCAGCTTAATAAATTCTTCATTGTAATTGTCAACTTTATTAATATCTCTCACAACAGGCATAATATCAATAATTGGTTTGGCTTTTAGGTTTTCAACCGAAGTACTTCCAATATGATGAATCTCAATTAACTCGTCTCCAAGGATATTTTTAATCTTTTGAGCTTCTTCTTCAAATAGTGATGGCCATTCTCTATTGTATTCTACTACTTCTACTTTCATGATTTTCCTCCTTTCAATTAACAAAAAGGCGGTAATAATTATTTTATATAGTTATCTAACTATACCTTTATTTTACACTATAGTTTATAGAAACATCTAAATCCACATCCAATGTCAATGTAAGTTTCTATTTTATCTGGTTTGGTACTTCTTCTGCTACTATATTCCAACCAACGCCAAATTTATCAGTCAATGCGGCATGAAATGTACTATAAAATGTTTCAGTAGGTGGAAGTGTAATCTCAGCGTTTTCTTTCAATCTATCAAATATTTTCTGTGCTTCTATAGAAGTAGGTACTGTGGCAGTCAGTCTGACTATATTCCCCTTCTCCGTAGCACCAACTTCATCAGCAAACCAGAATTTTGTCCCGTAGATTTGCATTTCAGCATGTAAAATCCAGTTGCTTAAATCCGATGGTGGGCGTTTCAATCCCATCAGGAACATACTCGCCGTATGGCATTAACCTTGCCTCTTCACATCCAAACACTTTTTGATAAAAATCTAAAGCTTCTTTACAATTACCATTGAATACAAGATATGGTGTAACCACCTTTTGCCCCATAAAGCAGCATCATTAGCCAGCGCAATTCATCCAACTTTGCAGGTACTGTGTTAAGCATATTTTCTTCAGGTTCAGACTCAACAACCCTTGTTATTTCAAATCCTATATAATTTCTCATTCCTACTTATTCTTCTTAAACACAAAATAGCATTGATTATCTACATATTCCAGACCTTTATTGGTATTTTTCATACCGTTTTTCTTACCACAATATTTTTTAAGAACAACTTCAAAATCATCATTGATATCTTTCTCTATCACATACTTCTTTCCTTTTTTGTAAATCAGACTATCTAAAGTTATTGAAGGATCTGCCAATAACTTTTCTGCATCCTTTTGATGATTATTGGTTAGTATGATTCCACCAGGTTTAACGTACTTCTTGCATGATTGAGTGATTTCTCCAGCATATAATGCGATAAGCAGATCATAATTACCCTCTCTTACAGGAAGCGGCTTTGTATAATCACCATGAATAAACTGTACATAGGCAGACTGCTTATATTTTTTATTGCTGTTTATATAATCTAAAACATTGTTAATATCATCAAAGAACTTCTTTGCAGTCTCACTGATATCCACATACACTACATGCTGAAAATAAAAGGAAGGGGTTATATGTATAGAACAGCCTGGATATAAAACCGTACTACAGGCATATTCCTCTTTTAATATTTCAAACAATCCTGCCCTGTCAAAATTCATATCTACATAAAATCTTTTATAGCGATCAATGTTTCTATTGTTATTCATGTACGCCTCCTCAATACACAAACAATAATACTTATAAATTTGCCATTGGTAATCTTACTTTTTAACTGCCCTTGTGGCATAAAAAGTTGGCACATTGAATTCATGAAGTCTGCCTTCACCATTTGTATCTTGATATATATCTGTAAGGACAAAGCCTGCTTTTAATTGTCCTCCTATTTGTTCTTCAATGGTATGTGAAAACTGAATTCCCCAATCATTTTTCATTGATTCTTCGTATAGTTGTTTATCTTTCAATGGATTAAACGGCAGTTTGTGGACTAGCATTTTCTCTTCATCATCAAAAACATAGTTAATGCCGTTATCCAATCCTGCCAGTAAAATCCCCCCTTTTTTCAAAACCCTATAGCATTCTTTCCAAACAGATAGAACATCCTCGATATAGCAATTAGAAACCGGATGAAAAATCAAGTCGAAGGATTCATCTTCAAAAGGCAAAGGATTTGTCATGTCTGCCTTTACCAGTTTAATCTCATAGTTTTCTCTTTCCGCAACCTCTTTTTCTTTAAGCAATTGCTTTTCTGAATAATCCAATACCGTACACTTTGCACCTAGTGCTGCAAATATAGGCATCTGCTGACCACCGCCAGATGCCAAGCCTAATACTTGAGCATCCTTCATTTCGCAAAACCAATCCTTTGGCACTGGTTTAGTTGGTGTTAATACCACATACCATTCATTATTCCTTGCTTTTTCAAATACCTCGTGACTTATAGGTTGTCCCCACTCCCAGCCTTCTTCTACCCATTTATCAATAACCTTGGAGTTTACTTCTGTATATTTTTTGTTCATTTTTTATCTCCTTCCCTCCTACTATTATTAGAACTCATCAATTTTCGTTTATCGCTCAATAATTTTTCCTTATTAGGTCTAGTATCATCCATTAAAAAGTCTGCCCAACCAAGTCCGAGTTTATCGGTATTTTCTTGCCAATACATCAGACGACTCAGGTAATAATTTATCTTTTCGCTAATTGGCTTCTGAAAGCTATTTTTTCCGTATTTCAATACTATTGCTGTCAATTCGTAAAAAGGTAAACCTAAAGCATGTGTTTCTACATGAACTGTAGCTCCAGCATGACCGATTGCGTGACATAAAGCACCATATTCGCTGTCGTTAATTTCTTTTGCCACAGCATGTGAATCTAAAATGGCTCTTTTTGCAATGGGCATTTTAATTTTACCTCTTGCCCAATCCTCGCAAAGCTCTAAACAGGTTCTTGGCCTGGATTCATCAGGATACTTTGCTTCAAATTGCTCTAAAGGCACTTTTGCACAATCCAGCGCCCACATTACAAGAGTCCGGTGATTTTGTAACTGGATTAATCCTATCAAATCTTGCAGGCACTTGCTATCACGTGAAAACAGCACTTTATTTCTTTTCTTTAATTTGATTTCTACATCCGTAAACACGGTTCAATTCCCCTTTCATCAGGCACATATGATATGTATCAACTCATTATAATCCTATCTTGTTTTTCATATATTTACAAAACTCCACTGTAAGAGAATCATTAAAAATCATTTTCTGGTCTGATGCATAGCATATTAGCACGTCTTTTATTAATCTATGGTAATTACTATAAATATTTTTTAACCCCCATTCGCCGCCTTCTTTCTTGGAAAGCACCAGGCCATTCTGTACATATGCCAAGACTCTGCATAGATTCAATATAGTATAAATAGGATTCTCTATCACTTCATTTTCTGAATCTATAATATTTCTCTTAATGCTATCTAGATATGCTTCAGATGGTATCTCTCCAAAAACATTATCAATTTCTTTTCCATATAATACAATGCCTCTTTTCTTAGTAATAACGAAATGTGCTGCTAAATCATGGTCAGTACCATTCATTTTTCTTATATATTCAGCAGGGTTACTCTTATACCAAGAGAGATGCATATTTGAAAAGTGGAAATCAAAGGGTGTTGGGTAACAAAATTCTTGCAATACTCACTTCTAACTATGCTTAACTCTAAACCTTTGGCTGGCAAATCATCATTTAAAGCCA
Organism: Lutispora sp.; assembly: GCF_041687175.1. Classification (NCBI taxonomy): domain Bacteria; kingdom Bacillati; phylum Bacillota; class Clostridia; order Lutisporales; family Lutisporaceae; genus Lutispora; species Lutispora sp. The sequence goes on along the minus strand of NZ_JAWLCK010000002.1, from coordinate 8,404 downwards.
TAATACCATCAATAAACATCTTCTTTTGCAACTCTGTTATTGCATCTTCTACTACCACCAGAATATCTATATCACTTTTCAATCAGTTTGCCTTCCATAACCGCAATCCAGAAATCATTTATCAGAAAGAACTTCTCTCTTGATATGGAAAATTTCTTTTCTCCACTATAATACACTTCTTTAGCCCTGAATATCTCTTGAAAAAATGTTGTTGCTTTTTCTAAATCTTCAACAATAAAAGTTATATGGCTGATTCCAGATATCAAATTCATCACCACAAAATAAAGTTGACATTTACTTCACATATTCTATTTTTATGTCCTCTACTTAGAATAACATATAATATTAAGAATCTTAATCCTTATACCTTATCTCTCTACCAGAAAGTAAAACCCACAGCAAACCAGTAATTATACTGGATTTGCTGTGGGAAGAAAGAGGTACTGGAACATCTATTTCTGGTATACTATTACGCCTCTTTTAGCCAGCTCTGCAACCATTTTTTCAAAGCGTTTACCAACAAATATATTCTCTGGTTCAATAACTCCCCTCATTCCACCATCATCATGAGCTATAATCATAGCTGCTATGGATGATGGGTAGGCTGTTGTTCTTTCCATGGAAGTAATTCCTATATTTTCATCGCTATAATCCAATAGTTCATATGCTTTTTGAACATATTTTCCATCTTTTAAACCTTTTCCAACTACATATAAATAAGTGAAATCTCTTACTCCAGGTATTTTTGCCATTAATTTATTGAGAACAGCCTCTGAAACATCCCTGGGAATTACTTCTACTCCGTTTACATTTATAGGTTCTTTATCGAAAAATCCTGCATCATTAAATATCTGCATTGTTTGATAATGTCCTGGATAACGCAATGTGTATTCTGCTGCCTTTTTAACACCCTTTTCCACTAGGGTTTTATTTAAGCTATAAAGTCCATCTGTTTTTAAAGCATCAACCTCACCATAACCAGGAATCAAAAATGTTTCAAAATTAGCAAGAGCTTCTTCCTCTTCTAATCTGCCATCCTGTATAACAGTTGGAGGAGTCAGATATAAATCTAATAATGCTTCAACATTGAACAATACCATATAGTCCAGGGGTGCTACACCTCTTTTAGTTGGAAGCCCGCCACAATAGATAGCTGTTTCTTCTAGTTGATCAAATTCATGAGCTAATTGGCCTACACATATATTTCCAAACCCAGGTACGATTCCTAGTCCAGGAACTACTAAAGCATTTGCTTTTTTCAATGCTTCGTCAAATTCATAATGCTTCTCCCATAACCAGTAATCTGTTAAGACAGCCTTTTTATCTCTTGTCTTTGCCAATGTTTTGTAGAATCTTTCTGTGATTTCCCATGTATGAGGTAAGCTATTAATGATTACATCCGCTTTTGACATTAAAGCAACTGTCTCTTCTTCATTATAAATATCAAATTTTTCTACAGTAAGATTATCGTTTTTAATAAGATTTTCTGCAATCTCTAAATTCTTATCATCATTATCTGCCAGTATAACTTGAGAACCCTTTTCAAACTGCAATATATCATACGCTACAACTCTTCCCTGGAGGCCACTACCTAATACTAAATATTTCATTAAAATTCCCCCTTATCTATTTTTAGTAATTATATATTGCAATAACTATGTCGCAATAACCGTGCCAAGCTAGAAAATCAGATTTTATCTCATAAGTTCAAAATTACAAAATATAAAAATTGCCCATATATAGGCAATTTTTATATAATGTAGGCAGTTTTATTAATACTACTTATCTATATTCAGCTTCTTAATTTTATTTTGAAGGGTTTGCCTTTTTATTTTAAGGTCTTTAGCAGTTTTAGTTACATTCCATCTATTTTTATTTAGTGCATCTAATATTAATCCTTTCTCATATTCATCTATTAATTCAGAATAAGAGTCGTGGTTTGTATCTTTTTCATATATATCTTGTCTATTCAGATAGTCCAATAAATATGCAGGAAGATGCTTTATTCTTATTTCCTCGTCACCTTCTACTGTCATCATTATATATTCTATAACATTGATTAACTCTCGAACATTGCCTTTCCATTCATAAGACTCAAAAAAGTCCTGCAACTCTTTTGACAATTTTTTAGGGGGTATACTAAATTGAGAACTATATTTATTGATAAAATAATTCGTAAGGAAAAATATATCATCCTTCCTTTCTCTTAAAGGTGGTATTCTAATGTATAAAGTACTTAACCTAAAGAATAAGTCCTGCCTGAGTCTTTGAGACTTAATAAGTTCTAAAGGATCTTCATTGACTGTTGCGATGATTCTGACATCAACCTTTCTGACCTCATTACCTCCAACTCTTCTTATATATCCCTCCTGAAGCACTCTCAATAGTTTTGCCTGGAGATAGGCAGGAAGAGTATTCAACTCATCTAAAAGCAAAGTTCCCCCATTTGCCTGTTCAAAAAGTCCTTCTTTAGTTATGGCTCCAGTAAAGCTTCCCTTTTCAGTTCCGAAAAGAATAGACTCTAATAGGTTTTCAGGAATTGCAGCACAGTTTTGCGCAATAAAGGGCTTATTCTTTCTATTGCTTGCATTATGTATACTCTGTGCAATTATCTCCTTCCCTGTGCCAGTTTCACCATATATCAATACATTTGACCCATAAGAAACTATCCTTTTTACTTTTTCTATTAGATTCAAAAGCGACTTGTCACAGGTTTTGAAATCATCAAAATTATAATAGTTTATCATATTGATATTACTGTCCAAATTATTGAGTTTAGGATAGTTGAGCCAGTTATTAACAGATTTATATAGCTTATCAATTTTATTTATATTCTCAGCAAATTCTACAACGCCTTGTATTTTGCCATTCTCTATAATAGGTATATTTGTTATTATTGAAAATATCTTTTTCCCTTTTTTATTAATATAACTCTGCAAATCGTTATAAATAGGCTTACCTGTTTCCAAACAGCGGAAAAGAGAGCTATTTTTTATATCAACCGATGGGAATAGGTCAAATATATGCTTATTTAATACCTCATCGCTGTCAAATCCCTCTATTTCACCCATTGCTTTGTTATAATATATCAAATATCCATCCTTATCTATTATGGCTATCCCCACATCTATATTTTTTGCTATGATATCAAATAGAATATTAGTATCTATGCTGATCAACTTTTTCATCCACCCTAAAATCGTATTGTAATATTTTAACATTCTACATAGATTATAAAAATTCCTTCTTTGTATATAACACAAAATCTCATAGAACACATCTATGAGATATCTGCCTTGGCTATCTGTCAATATCTTTTGAGTAAATATGAAACCTTCCTACCTCATTTACAAATTTATCCTTCCTGTCTCAGTACCCATATCCTTACTGTTAATATTCTTTAACAGTAAAATCAAGCAGTAGCATATAAGCAAACTAAGCATAGGAAACATAATTATCTCAATAATACTCATTGAAACACCAGCAAGGTATTGGCTGATTATCATAGCTGTCAGAGCAGCCCCCATAGTAAAACCTTTCATAATTATTATTGAAGAAAGAAGATATCCAAAAGGTTTTCTTTTGATTATCATCACTCCGGATAATAGTGCTATAGGTACTATAAATCCCAAGTCTAATCCTTGAATAACAAGAGTTGTGTAATGTTCTAAACCTAAGGGTATAGTCCCATTTGTTATTGTGGGAATTATCTTTTTCATCCAAAGTAAACATAATGCTATAGCAAAGAATATTTGGAATCCACCCAGAAATCTTACCGGCAGCTTTTCATTAAAAGCAGAAGCTAAAGTACTAATATCAAATGACATCATTAATAATATAAATGAAAAGAAGCTTGCTGACATAAGTATCACATACACAATAAACATTGGATTGTACATCCACAAAAAAACATAAGAAATATATGTGTATAAGAAATAACCTAAAGTTCCCGTAAGTAGCAATCTACCTTTTAAAGAGCCTCTTAATGCTAGAAATAGTGATATAACTAATAGAGGAACCCCTAATACAATTGTTACTATATCTTGTGCTATACCCTGTGCTGCTACAGATACAGAATCATAGCTATATAAACCTTTTCCATGAATTTTAATTGTTTCACCCCTAAATGATTCAATTTCATATACTCCTGGACCAGAACTGGAAAAAATTCCTACCAACGAGGCAAATACCGATAATACCACAATACATCCTATAAGCATGCTAATTGATTTTTTATACTTCATCCAAAATCCCTCCCCCTATCTAAATAGCAATATTAATTTGGTTCCTCCCTGCTGATTATTCAATGCACTCTCTATGGCTTTAAGATAAGCTTTTGTTGTCACCGTTGCTCCAGAGACTGCATCCACTATAGTATTTTGTGCTTCTATAACTTTATTAAATTTCTTTTCTCCCCTCTCTAGTTTTGCTGCCATTAACTATCCTTAACACTATATCTTCTGAATAATAATCAATTAATCTTTTTCTTTGTTCTTTACCAATATCTTTTTCTACAATTATCTTCATAATAAGACCTAAGGTTGATACTGCAATCACCTGAGCAGTAAGTTCTATAGTATCATCATCTATTTCTTTATTTTTGTATATGTCTTTTAAGCATTGAAATAGTGAAGATAAAGCTGGCTTTTCTTTTGCAGCCCCCTTAAAAAGCGAAGAAGTATGCTTCAAAGCTTCTTCTGACTTACTTAACTGAGCAGCCATAAATTTGTCAGGCATTTTTAGTGCTGTCATTATATAGTTTTTAGTCATTTTTACCAATCTTTCTTCTGGTGAAGAGTTTTTTAACTCGACAGAAGATACAGCTGATACTATCTTCTTGTATCCTCTTTGCATTATATTGTTCAATATTTCCTCCTTATCATTGAAATAATGATAAATAATAGATGGAGAGTACTCAATTTTTTTAGCTATTTTCCTTATTGATAATTTGTCAATCCCTTCATCAGATATGATGCTAGATGCAGCTGAAAGTATAAGCTCCCTCATTTCTTCAATTTCTCTTTGCCTTCTTTTTTCTATAGTCATTTGATTATCCCTCATTTCATTTAACATCGTTCTATTATTTAACGCTGTTCAATATTAGAATGCCACTATTCATTTCCAATGTCAATATTAAAATTTAAAAATTTTTAAGTAACTCAAGTACTATCCATCTCACCCCATCATAATTTTCATACATCTGTTGTTGCACTATTTATCTTCTCTTTCTGTTTTAAGCATAAAAAATAGCGAAGTTTATTTTTTCTCCGATTGACCTAAACTTCGCCATTTTATTCTCCACAAACACTAGTCACTAGTCTCTAAAACTAGAGTATTCCTTAGAAGCACTTCCGTTTCAGAAACAAGTTCTTTAAGTATATTTATCCCTTCTCTTGTAGTATCTCTATCAGCAGAAATCAATGTGATAATCTTATCTATTCTATTTTTGTAATTCTTGGGCTTTATACTAAAGCCATCAATCATTCTGACAGCCTTTTTCTCATTAATGCAGTATTCCTCATTCAAAGCGAATAAAACTTGATTTAAACAAGAAATACTCCTGAAACAATGTCCACATACATAATAAATGTCATCCTTATCAACATTATCCTCAGCAAACATTAATGAAAAGGAGGCTTCAAACATAAAATATTGCACTATTGCATCTTTTAAAGTTCTAGGATATGGAATGGTCTTAGATTTCAATTCTGAAATTTTACCCTTAGGGTCAACTAGTATTTTGCAGACAGAAATTTCGCCCATATACATTACATTCAGATAGGTATGGGGATGACCAGTTTGGTAATGAGTGGTTACTTTACCTTCCAAACAATCATCCATAACCTGTGACACTCTTTTTATGTCACGAAATATAAAATCCACATGATACCCTTGAACTACAAGCCAACCTCCACCGTTAACCCAAGGACCCCATTCCCCTAAAGCTGTAACTAAACCTTCTCTATGTTCATCATCTAACTTTGTTGCAATTGCATTAATTTGAGCAATGTCAACTCCTTCTGACCCATCATAATATATTCCTATATCAATATCGGAGTTTGGATGATTAGTCCCTCTTGCTCTTGAACCACCCAAAACGATTCCTATAATGCCCGGTACGCTTTTCAATTCTCTACTAATTTCATTCAAAATATTTTCTACCATCTTAGCACTCACCTCAGTCTTCATTTTATTCTGAATATCAGTTCTTATCTCTAAAGTCAGGTAACATATTTTTTAGTTCATGCCATTCCCCTGCACCTTCGAGACCATTTTTTGAACGGCTCATATTGCTATATTTATTGAAAAATATAGCATCATCGTATTTGATTTGCTTCATTATAATCACCCATATCAATAATCTACTTTAAGATAATATAAAGCGTTTATATGCAATTTTTCTTCCTGTATCTGTTTTAAAATTCTCTTCAATACATTTTTTAATTTCCTGCTGTTGTTTTTGTTTATCCATTACGGTTAGATTCTCTAATAAATCTGCTTCCCATAGTATTTGAAAATCAATTCCATCAATTTTAGAAGGAGTATGATGATTTGCCCATTTATCAATAGAATTGAGTTAATATCAGTATATTTATTATCCATACTATATTCAATGCTCTTCTCATTCCCTTTAAAATTAAATACTTATCCTTAACATAATATACCTTAACCATTCCCCGTAAAAAACAAAATCCCGCAACAAATGAAGATTTCTCTTCCATCTACTGCGGGATTTATGTATTTTCAATATTATAATATAATAATCAAAACTTCTCTCAATAACCTTTATAAATTGCTTATAAATTCTTTAAACCTGTTTATAAACTCTTCGCCCTTTTCCCCATCATGATAATCTGTAGGTACATCTATTATATTGAGTTCAACATTTGCCTCCTGGCATAAAGCTAATAATTCCTCCATAAGTATTCCTTTTTCACCTATTATGCTACAGTTTGGGCTGCTATTTATACCTACTAAACCAACTATATTATAGCCATTATCTAAATACTCTTTCATAATAGCTATAGTATCTTTTGATATATCTTTACATAACTTTCTGAATTCCTTAGTATCATACTCTTCCTTGGTCATAGGCTTTCTTTTTAATCCTAAGTATCTGTATTCCGGACATGGTAGTTGATGTATACCTATTCCATTGTCAAGAATAACCTCTATAATATCCCTATAAGGTCCCTTTGCCCTTGCCAAAGGAGGTACCACAGTATTTTGATTTAAAATACAATGAGATGTAAAAATTACCTTTTTGCTTCTCTCCATCAATTAGCTCCTTGTGTATAGTTTTGTATATAGCTTTTAGGAATTCTGGCAACAAGCCATGAAACTATTACACAGCTTATAATCTTATCTACAATATTGCTTGTTATCCTAGGTATGAATGCAGCTGTAAAAACTTTTTGTCCAGTCTGCACTAACCAGGTGAAGAACACATCGTTAAAGTCTCCAGTAAGTCCTCCATATACATATACTGATATAGGTGTTCCTATAAGTGGACATACTATAGCCAGTATTGCTCCTGTAATAATTGCGGTCTTCAAATCAAACTTCCACTTTCTTGCAATTAACCCAACTACAATACCAACTGCAATATTTACTAATGCAAAAGGTATGTTCTTTGGATTCTGTATAACTCCCAAGGCTACATTTGTAAGTCCTCCTGTTAAGACACCATAAAAAGGTCCATATACTACTGCAACAAATATTGTTCCTATGGTATCCAAAAACAATAACGGAATGCTTAACATCCCTGATACTGTCCCAAGAACTATATTAATAGCGATACCTAAAGCTGAAAATATAAGTATTCTATTATTGCTTTTCATAATCCAACCTCCTGCTCTTAATAACTTAATTAATTATACTAGAGCTTTGTTTGAATGTTAAATTGATAAATTCTATATCTTGTCAACCTATTATGTGCATTACCTATACTGTCAAAGGTAACCAAATCAAAGGTTTATTATAATGGCGTTTCAAACCACACTTAAAAAAGCAAATCCCGCAACAAATGAAGATTTCTCTTCCATCTGTTACGGGGTTCTTGATTAAACTGTGGGTTTTCATAAAGTTTGGGAATGAGTTTAATAATCTTCAATATTTGTGCTAGTTTTTTTCATAAAGTTTGAGAATGAATTTCATAAAGTTTGAGAGCAAGTTGTATTATTTCATAAAGTTTAGGAGTAAGTTTTTACGGCTATTATTACGGGTTTTCTCCAATTACATAATAAAAAATTAATATTATTTTATTAACATTCTAATAAATTCAAGGTATCTTACTCACATTAAGTTAACTCGTTGTGCTAGCTTTGAATTACCAAAAATCTACGAATGAAAAACTCCAACATATTATGTAACCTATCATTAATAACCACAAAAATGATAGGGG
>NZ_JAWLCK010000001.1:0-109039 GCF_041687175.1 Lutispora sp. | reverse complement strand
ATCAAATCATTCCACTGGCAAAATGGGTTATGCAATTGCAGAAAAAGCTGCTGAAAGAGGGGCTAAGGTATATCTTATATCAGGGCCAACTTCTTTGGAGGCTCCTAATGGGGTAAATATTATTCCTGTAAATTCAGCAAAGGAAATGCAAAAAAGAATTATGGAACATTTCCATGAAGCACAAATAATAATTAAGAGTGCAGCAGTTGCAGATTATGCGCCTGCAGTTGCTCATGAACAAAAAATGAAGAAAAGTGACCAAAACCTTTGTATAGAACTTGCAAAAAATCCTGATATACTACTTGAACTTGGTAAAATAAAAGAGGATAAGATACTTGTAGGTTTTGCTATGGAGACCCAAAACCTCATTGAAAATGCTAAAGAAAAGGTTTTAAAGAAAAATCTTGATTTTATTGTTGCCAATGATTTGTTTACTGAAGGGGCAGGCTTCGCTTCCGACACCAATGTTGTAAAAATAATTGATAGAAATGGAAATGTTGAAAGTTTGCCTAAGATGCCAAAATCTCAGCTGGCTGATTTGATATTGGATAAAATACTTAAAATAGAGCGTACTTAAGTGCGCTTTTTTAAAACTCTTTTCTGGCAGCCACGTTAGCCATGGAATGGGGGAAGTGAGGTTAAATGAAAGATATAAAAATTGCTCAAATCATTGTAGATAATAAGTGCAAAGAAACGGACAGAGTATATAGCTATTTAATACCGGATGACATGAATCTGAGTATAGGACACAGAGTAATAGTGCCTTTTGGCAGGTCAAACAAAAAAGTAGAAGGCTATGTTGTGGGGATAACAGACAGCATTGATTTTGAAATAAACAAACTAAAATCCATAATTAGTTTGACTAGCAATGAGGTGTTCTTATCTCCAAATATGTTAAAACTGATTGCTTGGATTCGAGAAAAGTACCTTTGTTATTATATCGAAGCCATCCATGGTGCATTGCCTGCAAATATAAGAATTAAAAATACATATCGTTATGAACTGAACAATAGCAATAAAGGTATAGATTTACTGAAAGAAGGGTATCCGGAAATACTTACGGAGATAGTGGAATTTATAGTGGAAAACGGAGATAGTGCCACAAAGGAGGAATTAAGGGATAACTTTAATGATAACTTGTTGGAGAATGCGCTAAAAAAGCTTATAAAACTAGGAATACTAAGGAAGAGACAGATAATAAAAAAACAAGAAAGCATTAAGTATGACAAATTCGTGTATCCCAACAATACCCATAATATGATTATTTCTGCTGCTGCAAAGAAACAAAAATTGCTAATGGATTTGGTATGCAAAAATCCAGGTATCAACATTGAAGTATTAAAAAAGGACTATTCAATAGGACAGGAAACCATCAATACAATGCTGAAAAAAGGATATATAAAAGTCGAAGAAAGGGAAGCCTATAGGTTGACACAAGAGGAATTGCCTTTAGAGGAAAAAAAAGTCCTTACCGTTGAGCAGCAAAGGGCAGTGAAAGAAATAAAGAACTATTTTGATGAAGGCAACCATGTACTCCTTAACGGAGTTACAGGCAGTGGAAAAACAGAAATATACCTGCAACTGATTGAGACAGAGCTAGAAAAGGGAAAACAAGGAATAGTGCTCGTTCCTGAGATATCATTAACACCACAGATGATCAGGCGCTTTATAAGCAGATTTGGCAACACTGTAGCGGTGCTTCACAGCGGTCTCTCCAGTGGAGAGAAGTATGACGAGTGGAGAAGAATAGCTGAAGGAAAAGCAAAAGTAGCTATTGGAGCAAGGTCTGCCATATTTGCACCCTTTAACAATTTGGGAATAATAATAATAGATGAAGAGCATGAGAGTACATATAAATCTGAGACAAGGCCTAAATATGATGCAAGGGAAGTGGCTATGAAGAGGAGTGAGATTGAAGGGGCCAACTTATTGTTTGGTTCTGCTACTCCTTCCATAGAAAGCTATTATAAAGCTGTTAATAACCTTAACAGGATGAAACTGGTTTCCATAGACAGCAGAGTAAACAACAAAAAGATGCCGGATATAGAGATAATAGATATGAGGGAAGAGTTGAAATCTGGAAATAAAAGCATCTTTAGCAATAGGCTTACTGAGGAAATTAATAATGCATTAAATAGTGGTAATCAATTAATACTCTTTCTAAACAGAAGAGGCTATTCTACTTTTGTTTCCTGCAGGAGCTGTGGTTATGTTGCTAAATGCCCAAACTGCAATATTTCTCTGACTTATCATGCTAAGGGTGACTATCTGTCCTGCCATTATTGTGGCTATTCAAAAGCCAATCCTAAGGTATGCCCGAGTTGCAAAAGCAAGTATATAAAATATTTCGGCATTGGAACTCAAAGAGTGGAGAAAGAATTTGAAGGTGCTTTCGGGAAAATTAAAATTTTAAGAATGGATGCAGATACAACTACTAAAAAAAACTCTCATAAATTAATACTTGATAAATTTAGAAATAAAGAAGCTCAAGTGTTGATTGGTACACAAATGATTGGAAAGGGTCATGATTTCCCTGATGTAACCTTGGTAGGTATCATTACTTCGGATACTTATTTGAATTTACCGGATTTCAGGGCTGGGGAAAGAACATTTCAGATGGTGACCCAATCAGCTGGAAGAGCAGGGAGAGGAGATAAACCGGGAGTAGTAATCATACAATCCTATTCTCCTCATCACTACAGCCTGATCCATGCAAGAAAACATGATTATGTAGGATTTTTCAAGGATGAAATAAGGCTGAGAAAAGAAATGAATTATCCGCCATTTTCTCATCTGGGGCAAATAGTCATAAGCGGATATAAAGAAGATAAGGTTATTAGAGCAGCTAGAGAAGTAGGAGATTTGATTAACAGTTTAAGAAGTGATAAAAAGGATATTGAAATCTGGGGTCCCTCTCCTGCCCCTCTATCAAGAATAAATAACAGGCACAGATGGCAGCTGGTATTGAAAGCTGATAAAGAAAATAAGCTATTGGAACTGATTAAGGATTTTTACAGTTCAAACACATTAAATCTGAGCGAGATAGGCATAAGTGTGGATATAAATCCTCTAAGTATGCTATAGTAATGTTAAGGTAAATGATAGGAGGAATATGATGGCTATTAGAGCAATAAGAAAGGATTCGGATGAAATATTAAGAAAAACTTCAAGAAAAGTTGAGATTATAGATGAAAGAATTTTAACATTATTGGATGATATGACTGAGACCATGAGAGCTGCAGAAGGAGTAGGCTTAGCTGCTCCCCAGGTAGGAGTACTGAGAAGGGTAGTGGTTATAGATGTTGGAGAAGGATTAATAGAGCTGATAAACCCTGTTATAGTATATGAAAAAGGTGAACAGCTTAGAGAAGAAGGATGTTTGAGTATTCCTGGGAAAAGTGGGGTTGTAAAAAGACCTGAGAAAGTGATAGTGAGGGCTCTGAACAGAAAAGGAGAGACCTTTGAAATAATTGGAGAAGATCTACTAGCAGTTGCACTTTGTCATGAAATAGATCATTTAAATGGAATACTATTTACTGATAAGGCTATAACTATAAAAGAACAAGGAAGAGATTAACATGAGAATAGTTTTTATGGGAACACCGGATTTCGCTGTGCCTAGCTTAAGAGCACTGCATGAAAATGGACATGATGTTTGTGCTGCTGTAGTACAGCCAGACAGGCCAAAGGGAAGGGGGAAAAAAATGGTTTACCCCCCGGTAAAGGATACTGCATTGGATCTGGGTATTCAGGTTTATCAACCTGAAAAAATAAAAACTCCAGAATTTGTTGAAACACTAAGGAAATTAGAACCCGATGCAATTGTTGTTGTTGCATTTGGGCAGATACTTTCTAAGGAGATACTGGACATACCTCCTTTAGGCTGTATTAACGTTCATGCATCATTACTTCCTAAGTTAAGAGGAGCTGCACCCATTAATTGGAGCATTATTAACGGAGACAAAGTAACCGGTATAACAACCATGTATATGGATATTGGACTTGACACTGGCGATATGATTCTGAAAAGAGAAGTTAATATTGGTGAAGACATGAATGCCCAAGAACTCCACGATGAACTTTCGATTCTTGGTGCGGAAGTGCTAATTGAAACATTAGAAAATATTGCCAATGGTAAAATAATAAGGACAAAACAGAATGATAGTGAAGCCACATATGCTCCTATTCTAAAAAAGGATACAGGTAAAATTGAGTGGTCTTGGAGCTCTAGAAAGATCAAAAACTTGATAAGAGGTACATATCCATGGCCTAGTGCTTTTTCCTATTACAATGGGAAAATGTTTAAGATTTTTTCAGCAGATATTATAGATGAAGAGAGAGAGAACAAAGATTATGGAGTAATTACTGAAGTCAACAAGGATAATATAATCATTAGCTGTGGAAAAGGATTTTTGGCTGTTAAGGAGATTCAATTTGAAAATCAAAAACGAATGGATGTTGGGGCTTATTTGAGAGGTCACAGTATAGAAAAAAATACATCAGTGGATTAAGGAGGGGTAAATATGTTCTACGGATACAGATATGATCCTACATTTATTTTTCTTATACCTGCTATGATATTTGCCTTCTATGCCCAGACAAAGATATCATCTACTTTCAATAAATTTTTGAGAGTAAGAAACAGCAATGGATACACAGGCTACGAGGTTGCTAGGAGAATATTGGATGCAAACGGCTTGTACAATGTTCCAATAGAAATGGTAAGGGGACATTTGACGGATCATTATGATCCACGAAGCAGAGTATTGAGACTATCTCATGATGTATATAACGGAACCTCACTTGCTTCAGCAGGAGTAGCTGCTCATGAGTGTGGCCATGCGGTGCAACATAGCGAGAGTTATGTACCCCTTACGGTGAGAAATACAATAGCTCCTATAGCTTCCATTGGCTCTCAGGCAGCATGGTTTCTAATACTTATTGCTTTTGTGTTGAATATGATGCAGCTTTTTGACCTTGGTATTTATCTTTTTAGTGCAGTAGTGCTATTTCAGATAGTTACACTACCTGTTGAATATAATGCAAGCAGAAGAGCAATAATTGCATTAGAAGACTATGGTTTAGTTGGAAGAGATGAAGTTTATGGCGCCAGGAAGGTTTTGTCAGCTGCTGCATTAACTTATGTAGCTGCAACTGTTACTGCGGTACTGCAGTTAGTAAGACTTTTAATAATCAGAGGAAGAAGAGACTGATAGCTTTGCTATCAGTCTTTTATACAAGGAGTGCAATAAATGAATAAGAACTGGGCGAGAGAAGAAGCATACTTGATACTAAATAATATAATTACCAAAGGTGCATACTCAAATATTGAAATCAGAAAAAAGCTAAGTAAGTCAGAGTTGGATAAACTGGATAAGGCTTTGGTTACTGAAATAGTAAACGGCACATTGAGAAATCTGATTTTCATAGATTGGGTGATTAATAAGTTTTCTAGAATAAAAGAAGAAAGAATAGCTTTAAACATAAAGAATATTCTAAGATGTGGCATATATCAAATCATGTTTCTTGACAGGATACCAGACTCGGCAGTATGCAATGAAAGCGTTGAACTGGCTAAAAAGTACGGCAATATTGGTTCAACTAAATTTGTAAATGGTTTACTTAGAACTGTTGCGAGAAATAAGGATAAGCTTGGTCATCCTGATAAGAGTAATTTAGTAGAATACCTTTCAATAAAGTATTCTCATCCTAAATGGCTTGTAGAGTTATGGCTCAATGATTATGGACCAGAATTTACTGAAGAGCTGATGGAAGGTAATAATAAAGTGCCGCCGTTGACAATAAGAGTTAATAGCATAAAAGCAAAAAAGAATGATGTCATTGAAGCTCTTGAAATGGCCGGTATTACATATAGTGAGAGCTTATACAACAAAGAAGCAATAAATATAAGAGGCACATCAGCCATTGAGGATATTGATATATTCAAAAAAGGATATTTTTCTGTTCAAGATGAAAGTTCAATGCTTGTGAGCAAGATAATGGATCCAAAACCAGGCTGGATGATAATAGATGTCTGCAGTGCACCTGGAGGAAAAGCTACTCATATGGCAGAGTTGATGAACAATGAGGGACTGATAATTTCTAGAGACATACATAAGCATAAACTTGATTTAATTAACAAAACATGTAATAGACTTGGCATAAAAATAATAAAAACCCAATTATTTGATGCCCAAAAAACTGATGAGAACTATGTTGGTAAAGCTGATGGTGTTTTGGTAGATGCACCTTGCAGCGGTCTCGGTCTTTTTAGAAGAAAAACGGATTTGAGGTGGAGGAAAAGACCTGCTGACTTGGATGAGCTGCCTAAACTCCAGTCCAGAATATTAAAAAGTGCTTCAAAATATTTGAAGCCAGGAGGAGTTTTAATATACAGCACATGTACCCTGAATAGAAAAGAAAATACTGAGGTCGTAAACGACTTTCTAGCTAATAATGAGGATTTTTATTTAGATAATATAAAGAGCTTGATTCCTGAAAACCTATATGCACCGGATGGGGAGAAAGGATTTCTGGAGCTATATCCTAATATTCATAAAACAGACGGTTTTTTTATTTCAAGAATGATTAAAAAATGATGGAGTGGGTATAATGGAAAAATCAGACATAAAAAACTTACATATTGAAGAGATAGAAGAAGTAATGACAAAAAACGGATTTCCAAAATTCAGGGGAGCCCAAGTTTTTAGATGGATATATAAAGATGTGAAAAGTTTTGAAGAAATGAAAAATCTGCCTAATAATATAATTAAATTTTTAGAGGAACATTTCTATATTGGAAGAGCTATATTAATTGATAAACAAAAATCTAAAGATGGAACTGAAAAATACCTGCTGGGTCTGTATGATAAAAATGCTGTAGAATGCGTATTGATGGAATATAAGCATGGATACTCTATTTGCATATCAAGTCAAGTAGGCTGCAGAATGCAGTGTAGCTTTTGTGCTTCAACGGAGGGTGGTTTAGTAAGAAATCTGACTTCTGGTGAAATGATAGAAGAGGTTATGGCCACAGAGAGAGAAAGCGGTGTAAAGATATCAAATATAGTTATTATGGGTATAGGTGAACCATTTGACAACTATGATGAAGTAATGAAATTTCTTCGGATCATAAATCATAAAGAAGGCATAAATATTGGCATGAGACATATAACCATATCAACATCTGGTCTTGTCCCTAAAATTTATAGTTTTGCAGATGAGAATCTTCAATGTAACTTAGCTGTGTCGTTGCACAGTGCTATCGATGAGGTTAGAAGCAGACTAATGCCTATAAACAAAAAATATAACATTGATGAGTTGATGAAGGCTTGTGACTATTATATTGATAAAACTAATAGAAGAATCACATTTGAATATGCATTGATAAATAAAGTGAACGACAGCAAAGATGATGCAAAAGCTCTTGTAAAGCTATTAAAAGGGAAGCTCTGTCATATCAACTTGATACCAGTGAATCAGGTACCAGGGAAGGAATATATGAGGTCAGAGCACAATAGAATAGAAGATTTTAAAAAGATAGTTGAAAATAGCGGCATTCAGGTAACATTGCGAAGAGAACTGGGGACTGACATCCAAGGTGCTTGTGGGCAATTAAGAAAAAATTACTTTATCGAGGAGAGTAAGAGGATTTAAGGTTAAAATTATAAGAATAGAGGAATTTTTAATAATTTGTCGAAATAAAATCTTTTGAGTATATTTATCCAATCACAACCTATTTTTGTGAGAAGTAGAGGTGTTTTAATGAGGTCATATGGAGTTTCCCATATTGGTTTGGTTAGAAAGGTTAATGAGGATTCTTTCTACTGCCAGGAAAATTATGAATACGGCAAACCCTATTTGTGTATAGTGGCAGATGGTATGGGCGGACATAATGCAGGAGAAATTGCAAGCAAAATGGCTGTTTCTGAAATAGAAAAATATATATATGAAGCCTTAAAGAATTCCGTTGGATACAAATTGGATGACTATAAGAATCTGGTAAAAGATGCATTTTTATTTGCTAATAAAGCTGTGTATAATCGTTCTAGAGAGAATATGGACTGTTCTGGGATGGGTACAACTTTAACATTAGCTTTAATTGTAGAAAATAATTTGATTATAGGGCATGTAGGAGACAGCAGAATGTATTTGAAAAAGGGTGAAAAGCTTTCTAGGATTACGGAAGATCATTCTTATGTAGCAGAGCTGATAAAGAATGGCACCATTAAGCCTGAGGAAGCCAATCATCATCCTCAGAAGAATTTAATAACAAGAGCATTGGGAACATCCAGTGATTTAGAAGTTGATATAAAAAGCATAACTGTAGACAACGGGGATTTTATTCTCATGTGTACAGATGGCTTATCAAATATGCTTTCCGATGATGAAATATTGAATACAATAATATCTTTTAAGGAATACAAAGAAGTTTGTCATGAACTTATAAATAAGGCTAATGCAAATGGAGGCCTTGACAATGTAACAGTGGTTGTAATTGAAGTTGAGCTAGGGGGTGTAAATATTGATAGGTAAAGTGCTTGGTGGTAGATATGAAATATTAGAGAAAATCGGCGGCGGAGGTATGGCTCTTGTATATAAAGCAAAATGTCGATTACTCAATAGATTTGTAGCAGTTAAAATATTAAGATCTGAATTTACAGGAGACGAAGAATTTGTAAAAAAGTTTAAAAGAGAGTCCCAAGCTGCAGCCAGCCTATCACATCCTAACATCGTGAGCATATATGATGTAGGCATGGAAGACGATATATACTATATTGTCATGGAATATATAAAAGGGCAAACTCTGAAGGAATTGATTAAATCCAAGGGAGCCTTAGGAGTTGAATATGCTACAAATATTTCTCTTCAAATAGCATCAGCATTGGAACATGCGCATGCAAACCATATCGTTCATAGGGATATCAAATCTCACAATATTATGATTAAAGATGACAACACAGTTAAAGTTACAGACTTTGGTATTGCTAGAGCTGTTTCATCCTCTACAATTACTAATACGGGAAATATCATCGGTTCTGTTCATTACTTTTCGCCGGAGCAAGCAAGAGGTGGGTATACAGATGAAAAATCAGATATTTACTCTATGGGTGTTGTAATGTATGAACTTGTAACAGGTAGGATTCCTTTTGAAGGAGAAACGCCTATATCCGTTGCCTTGAAGCATATACAGGAAGAACCTGAGAAACCCAGACTAATAAACAATAGAATTCCTAAGAGTTTAGAAGACATTATTATGAAAGCCATGGAAAAGGATATTGCACTAAGGTATAGTAATGTGGGAGAAATAATTGCCGATCTTAAGCAATCGCTAATAATGCCAAACGGTGATTTTGTAAAGAAGAATAAGGTACTGGATGAGAACACTAAGGTGATTGAACCAATTAAATATATAGATGTAAAGGAACAATTGGAATCTGAGAATAAGCCAGAAGTTAAAACAAAGAAAACTGATAGCAGCAAAAAGATAACAATTATAGCAATACTCTCAGGATTGTTTTTAGCTATACTGACTTTTGGTGGGTATATGTTTTTAAATAGTATATTCAATGTAAAGGTAGTAAAAGTACCTAATATAATCGGTTATAGCGAAGAAGATGCGCGCAAGGAGTTAGAGAAATTGGATCTTTTAATGGATGTGGCAGAAGAGAGAGTATATAACAAAGATGTTCCAGAAGGGCATATTGTTATGCAGGATCCGAAGCCCGATTCACAAAATAAGGTAACAAATCCAGTAAGAGTGATTGTTAGCAAAGGTCCAAAAAAGGTAGAGGTTCCACCTATTGTAGGCAAGAATTATGATGAAGTTGATATAATCTTAGAAAGTGTTGGACTTGAAGAAGGTGAGGTTTCCCAGGAGTATAGCCAATACCCTAGTGGAGTAGTTATAAGACAGAGTATAGCTCCTGGACTAAGCGTGGATGAAGGTACAAAGATAGACTATGTAATCAGTGGCGGTCCAGAGAAATTCTTCATGACAGATTTCACTGGAACGAATATTGAGGAAGTAAAAAATCAATTGATTGTTTTAGATTTAATATTGGGCAATGTAACTGAAGACTACAGCGATGAAATTCCAGCAGGAAGTGTAATAAGCCAAACACCTAGGGCAAGTACTGAAGTTAGCAAGAAAAGTGTGGTTGACTTCGTCATAAGCAAGGGTCCAAAGGAGGAACCTGCCAAAAAGACATATTTAAACGTAGATTTGCCAAAAAACCTAGATACCATGAAAGTCACTATATTTAAGATAGAAGGAGAAAAAAGTTCATTGATCTATGAGAAGACCCATTCTCCATCAGACAGCCCCTTAAAGATAGAGGTAAATGGCACCGGGCAAGTATTGTTTGAAGTTTATATAAATAACAGTTTTCATGATAGCACAGTTTATAATTTTTAATGGAGGATGATATATGATATCAGGTACTATTATAAAAGGCATTGGCGGTTTCTATTATGTGGATACAGGCGAGAACATATACGAGTGCAGAGCCAGAGGAAGATTCAGAAAGGATAATATAATACCCTTGGTTGGAGATAGGGTTGATATTGAAGTTAATGAAAAAAGCAAACAAGGGTATGTCCTTAATATCCATAAAAGAAAAAATCAGCTTCAGAGGCCAATGGTTGCTAATGTTGACCAGGTTATAATAGTATTTGCTATAAAAAGACCTGATATTAATATAAGCTTGCTTCAGAAGTTTTTAGTGTATAGTGAGCATATAGGGCTTAGAATAGTTGTTTGTTTAAATAAAGTTGATTTAGATGAAACTAACGAAGCTAAACCTATAGAAGAAATGCTTTCCAGTGTGCCTTATGATTATATTTGCACTAGTGTATTAGAAGGTATAGGCATTGGTGATTTAAGGAACAAACTGGTTGGTAAAATTTCAGTCTTTGCAGGACCCTCTGGAGCAGGCAAATCTTCATTGCTTAATGCCATAAGTCCAGGCTTGTTCCTAAAGACAGGTGATTTAAGCCGCAAGACTGAAAGAGGGACTCACACAACAAGACATGCAGAGCTTATTAAGCTCAATTTTGGGGGCATGGTAGTAGATACACCTGGTTTTACTTCATTTGATCTGGTAGATATAAAAGAAGAAGAATTGCAATACTTGTTCCCTGAGTTTGAAGAGCATCTCCGCTGCCGATATCCTTCCTGCAGACACTATAAGGAACCGGAATGCGGAGTGAAAAGAGCATTGGAAGAAGGAAACATTAACCCCATAAGATATGAACATTATATAGAGATTTTATGTGATTTGATGAAAAATAGGAGGTATTAATTTGATAAAAATAGCACCATCCATATTATCTGCAAATTTTGCAAATTTGGTTTCAGATGTTAGAATTATTGAAGAGGCTGGAGCAGACATGATTCATATTGATGTTATGGATGGTCATTTTGTTCCAAACATAACCATTGGAGCTCCTGTAGTAAAAAGTTTGAGAAAAGTGACTGATTTGACCTTTGACGTACACTTGATGATAGAAAATTCGGAACAATATGTAAAGGATTTTGTCAAAGCTGGAGCAAATATAATAACTGTTCATGCAGAAGCTTCAAAGCACATCCACAGACTTTTGCAGATGATAAGAAATGAAGGAGTAAAGGCTGGTTTAGCTTTAAACCCAGCAACGCCGATAAATGTTATAGAGCATGTATTGGATGATCTGGATATGATACTGATTATGTCTGTTAATCCAGGTTTCGGTGGACAGAAGTTTATTCCATCAATATATAATAAAATAAGCTCATTAAAAGAGTACTTACAAAGTATGGACATAACAATACCCATTCAAGTAGATGGTGGTATTGGATTAGATAATATTAAACAGGTATGTGAGTGTGGAGCGGAAATTATTGTATCAGGTTCTGCCATATTTAACTCAGATAATGTTAAAGATACTATCAGACTTATGAAAAAGGCAGATGAAGATTAATGAAAACCATTATAATATGTAATGGAGAAATCACAGATTATGAATATTGTAGCAGGATTATCAGTTCTGCAGATTATATCATATGTGCTGATGGTGGTACAAAGCACGCTTACAAAATGGGAGTAAATCCGGATCTCATAATTGGTGATTTTGATTCTTCAAATAAAGTATATTTAGAATACTATAAAAAACTCGGTATAAAGTTTGAAAAGCATCCTATAGAAAAAGATAAGTCGGATAGTCATATATGTGTACTAAAAGCCTTGGACTTCTCAGATGAGATTGTTCTTTTTGGTGCTACTGGAAGCAGGCTGGATCATACTTTGGCAAACATTTCATTATTAAAGCTGGGAGTAGATAGAGGAATAAAAATATATATAGCAGATAAGCAGAATGAAATATTTTTGATAGATAAAAACATCACTATAAGTGGAAAGCCAGGAGATTTTTTTTCTGTCATTCCTTTGACTCAACGAGTGGAAGGCATATTTATTAGTGGAGCTAAATATGATTTGGAGGATGCTGTAATGGAAATTGGAGACCCCTATGGAACTAGCAATGAATTTAAAGAAGAAAATGTGGATATAAGAATTAGAAATGGATATTTATTGGTAATAAAATCTCAAGATTGATTAACAAAAATACCTTTATACGAATATTATATATTAGTATAGAGGTTTTTTTATTTGGAGCTGGGGGGGTTCATATGGGGTATTCCTATAGAAAGTTTGCAGGGATTATGTGCATAGTATTGGCAGCTACTATATTGATAAGAGTATTGCCCGCCTGGGCTTGGTATACAGTAATAACATTATTCATTGCCTCAATTTGCTACTTAATTTATATTTCATTGTTCGGTTAGACAGGGGGTATAGTTTTGAGCTATAAAAAGAAAAAGGTAGCAGGATTATTGGTGTTTTCCATTGGACTTGGAGTTTTATTAGCAGTAACTATGCCTCTTATGGGATGGATAATGTTGTCAGCTATTGCTTTAATTTGTGCTGGCGTATATTTGTACAAAAATTAAAGAAAGGTTTCTGGTGAAACCTCTCTCTCAATTCTTACTGAACCAACACTCAAAGGTAGTATGGGTTCAGTAAATTTTCTTGAATTTTCTAGATAGTTCTAGATAGAAAGAGTAGTTCTATTATATTGCTCTTTCTACTTTTCCGGATCTTAAACATCTAGTACAAACATGGATTCTTTTTGAGGAACCGTTTACTATAGCTCTTACTGTTCTAATATTGGGACGCCATACTCTCCTGCTATGCCTCATTGAGTGACTTACTTTGTTTCCTGAAATCATACCTTTTCCGCACACTTCACAATGTCTTGCCATATATGCACACCTCCTTCGGTTGATTACCTTCATATAAAACATTATTATTTTAACACATATGGTACACTAAAGGCAATAATGCAAATAAAATATTTACTTAATAAGCCAGATGTTGCTTATATACTATTATTTCTTGAAGAAAATAATTATATAATATAATGAGGAAAAAAAGGAATTCATCATATACAAATGACAGATATGACTTATAATAAATATTGTATGGATGCATTCTATATTTGAAACGGTGTGTGTTGTGTGTCTTGCGCAATTACCTCCGTTGTTATAAAATATATGTAAAAAGCAGGAGGCGATATAATGCCAGGTAAGATGAGAACAGATTTTGGTGAAATTAATATATCTGATGATGTTTTAGCTTCCTTAGCCGGATTAGCAACTACTGAATGCTATGGTATTGTTGGCATGGCTTCAAAAAGCGCAAAAGATGGCATAGTTGAGCTATTAAAAAGAGAAAACCTCAGTAAAGGAGTAAAAGTGTCTTCTGATGGTGAGGAAATAATCATAGATTTATATATTATAGTTGAATTCGGTACAAAAATATCAGTTATTGCAGATAACATTATAAGCAAAGTAAAATATACTTTGGAGAATTTAACAGGTTTGAAGGTAAAAAAGGTAAATATTAATGTACAAGGAGTTAGAGTATAGCTCTTTTAAGGAGGTTCAAATATTGTCAGACTTACATAGAGAAGTAATAAGTGGGTTGCATCTGAAGGATATGATAATATCAGGTGCTAATAACCTTGAGAATAACAAAGCTCTAGTGAATTCACTTAATGTTTTTCCAGTGCCAGATGGAGATACGGGCACAAATATGTCCTTGACTATGAACTCTGCGGTAAAAGAAATAAACAAATGTAAAGATTTAGATGTTAGTTTAGTAGCAGATTCAGCTGCTACTGGTTCCCTCATGGGAGCCAGAGGTAATTCAGGAGTAATATTGTCTCAAATATTCAGAGGCTTTGCTAAAGGATTAAAAAATGTTAAGGAGATAGATTCATTAGCATTAGCCAATGCGCTTATGGAAGGTTCCAATACTGCTTATAAGGCCGTAATGAAGCCTACAGAAGGAACCATATTGACTGTTATAAGAGAATGTGCAGAGTTTGGAATAAAAATAGCAAAGAGTACCCCAAATATAACCAATTTCCTTGAAAAAGTTATTGATAAGGCTAATGAAACATTGAACAAAACTCCTGAGATGCTTCCTATTTTAAAGCAGGCAGGAGTTGTTGATGCAGGAGGAAAAGGCTTAATATTTATTCTTAAAGGCATGCACCAACGACTTGTTACGGGGGAAATCATACAGCTTTCAGAAGAGCCTTTAGAAGAAACAGAATCAGATATTTCTAAGCCCATTTACGATGATGACATCGTTTTTGGATACTGTACTGAGTTTTTTATTAAGGGCAGGGATTTAAATCCTGAAGAATTTAAAAAGAAAATAATTGATATAGGGGATTCAATTGTAGTTGTAGGGGATGAAAACCTTATAAAAGTCCATATTCATACCAATAATCCAGGAACTGTTATTGAAGAAGCTTTACGATTTGGATATTTGTCAAAAATCAAAATTGATAATATGAGGGAGCAGCATCAGGAATTATTGTTAAGTGAGGAAGAAAAAGCTGCTAACCAGGAAATGAAAAAATATGGAGTAGTTGCTGTAGCAATGGGTTCAGGGATTTCAAGAATTTTCAAGGATCTTGGAGCGGATGAAATAATCGAAGGTGGACAAACAATGAATCCCAGCACTGAAGATATTTTGAAGAGTGTGGATAGGATAAGAGCGGAAAATATAATAATATTGCCTAATAATGGCAATATTATTCTGGCGGCAAACCAAGCAAAATCATTGTCGAAAAAGAATATTGTTGTTATACCCACAAAATCTATACCTCAGGGTATAAGCGCTTTAATGACACTAGACTACGAAAAATCTATTGAAGATAATGTAAAAAAGATGAATAGAGCTATCGGAGAGGTAAAGACAGGTCTTATAACCTATGCGGTAAGAGATTCTAACTTTGACGGAGTAGACATAGAAGAAGGAAACTTTTTAGGTATCACTGAGGGGAAGATAAGTGCAGTTGGTGAAGAAATAACAGATGTAATAAATAAAGTAATGAATGCAATGATAGATGAAGATTCTTCTCTAATAACCATATATTACGGTAATGATGTAAGTGAAGATGATGCTTTAAAGCTGGAAGAAGATCTTAAAGCAAACTATGAGGATTGCGATGTAGAAGTGCATTATGGGGGTCAGCCATTGTATTATTACATTTTATCTGTAGAATAAATTATTGTATTAAATGCGTAAATTGTGAGAAGATTTACGCATTTTGCATGAAATGAATCTATAATGGGGTATAAAAAATGAACAGATTAGATGAAAGTGTTCAAGTATTGAAAGGAATAGGAAGCTTCAAAGCGAAGAAATTATCAAAGCTGGGAATAAAAACAATAGGTGATTTGGTTTATTATTTTCCAAAAAGATATAAGGATAAGAGTGTAATCTCAAATATAAAGGATTTGACTCCTGCCGGATTTTACAATATTAGAGGCAGGATAGAATCAAAAGCTACAGAATCAAGAAGCAGGAGAGGACTACTCATAACCAAATTCACGGTTTCTGATGAGACAGGCTCTATTGTTGTTGTTTTTTATAATAATAGATATGCTAAAAATTTGTTTAAGCCTGGTGATACTATTGTTTTTTCAGGTAGAACAAGCTTGATATACAATTCTATAGCAATGGAAGTTCCTGAATACGAGAAAATTTCTTCAAATAATATTAATACACTTAGAATTGTGCCTGAATATGGGCTTACTGAAGGATTAAGCCAAAAGGAGATTAGGAAAGCAGTTTATGGAGCTTTAGAGTATATCGATAATACCGTAGAAGAGATTTTCCCTGCTGAGTTCAGAACCAGATTTAAACTGGCAGAAATAAATTTTTCTCTGAAGAACATTCATTTTCCAGATACTCAAAAAAACCTTCAAATGGCTATAAGAAGATTGAAATTCCAGGAGGTTTTTTTCCTTCAATCTTATCTTATTAAGCTGAGAGGTATATCAATTGATAAGGAAAAAGGCATAGAATTTAAAGCTATGGACGAAGTAAAGAACTTCGTCTCAAAGCTTCCCTATAATCTAACAGGTGCTCAAGAGAGAGTCTTGGAAGAGGTTCTTATAGATATGGGAAAGCCTGTTGCCATGAACAGACTGATTCAAGGTGATGTAGGTTCTGGAAAAACAGTAATAGCATTTCTTGCATTGCTGAATTGTGTTAAAAGCGGTTATCAAGGTGTTATGATGGCTCCTACAGAGATATTAGCTGCTCAGCACTTTGAAACTATAAGAGAATATTTAAAATTAAATGGCGAGGATATTAACATTGCCTTGATTACAGGCAGCATGAAGGCATCTTATAAAAGAGAAGTTTTGGAGGATATAAAAGAAGGCAATATCCATATAATAATTGGCACTCACGCATTATTAAGCGAAGGAGTAGATTTTCCCAATCTGGGATTGGTTATTACCGATGAGCAGCATAGATTTGGTGTTAGACAAAGAGCAATACTAAAATCTAAAGGCTCAAACCCAGATATGTTAGTTATGAGTGCAACTCCAATACCAAGAACCCTGTCTTTGGTTCTTTATGGAGATCTGGACATATCCATTATTGATGAACTTCCACCAAATAGGAAAAAGATTGAAACCTATTTTATAGGATCAGACAAAAGGGAAAGGCTTTATAACTTTGTAAAGAAGCTTATTGAAGAAGGCCGACAGGCATATATAGTTTGTCCTTTAGTTGAAGAATCGGAAAACCTGGAAATAAACTCTGCCAAAGAGTATTGTGAAAATATAAAAAGCAGCTACTTCAGAAACTATAATATAGGACTAATCTATGGGAAAATGAAAAATGAAGAGAAAGATAAGATAATGGAAGACTTTAAGAATGGTGATATTCAAATTATAGTTTCTACAACAGTTATTGAAGTTGGAATAAATGTACCTAATGCAACGATCATGTTGATTGAAAATGCTGAGAGATTTGGTCTTGCTCAGCTTCATCAATTAAGAGGAAGAGTAGGACGAGGAAGCTATCAATCCTACTGCATTTTAATATCTGATTCTAATAGTGAAAGTGCAAGGGACAGGCTAAAGTTCATGACTAAAACCAATGATGGCTTTTTAATCGCAAAAAAGGATTTGGAAACTAGAGGGAGCGGCGAAATATTGGGAACAAAGCAGCATGGACTGCCAGAATTCAGACTCGTGGATTTATCCACGGACTACGATATTATTAAAGAATCAAAGGAAGCCATTGAACTTTTGTATAAAGAAAAAAGTGTTGAAGAAGAAGATTACCATAAGATGGTCAAATATTTAGATGATGAATTTGCAAAAATAACTGAAGAAATAGCATTAAATTAAAATACTGGTGATAAATCACCAGTATAGGGAGAGGAGAAATTGAAGGAAGAGCTCTATGGGGAAATATAGTGTTTTACTAATATCCCTGATAATAGATTCTGCAATTAAGTGTTTTTTATTCACTTAATAAAAATCATATTTTGTCTAAAAATAGGCTTTATGGTAAAATATAATTGTAGTCGAGTTAGGAGGATGCTCATTGAGAATAATAGCTGGAGAGCTAAAAGGAAGGAAGCTTCAAAGTATAGATACCAAACTCATCAGGCCTACCTCAGATATGGTAAGGGAAGCTTTATTTAGCATCCTAGGTAATATGGTGGTTGATTCCAGATTTTTGGATTTATTTGCCGGAAGTGGGGGTGTGGGCATAGAAGCTTATAGCAGAGGCGCCAAAGAAGTAGTATTTGTTGACTCAGCAATGGAGAGCATTAGAGTCTTAAAAAAGAATCTGGAGATAACTAAAATCATAAATGAAACTGAGGTAATACATAACGATTATTCTATAGCCATTGACAGGCTGTCTAACCAAGGTAAAGAGTTTGATATTGTTTTTATAGATCCTCCATATAAGATGGGTATAGAAATAGAAGCAGCAAGGAAAATTCAAAAGAAAAAAATATTAGCAAAGGATGGAATTATCATAATTGAGCATGAGGCTAAGAATTTAATGCCTGATACAATAGAGTTATTAGAGAAAATAAAAGAAAAAAAATATGGTAATATTCGTCTATCGCTATATAGGATTAAAAAGTAGAATGGAGAGATAAATAAAATGAGAATAGGAGTATATCCTGGTAGTTTTGACCCTGTTACAAACGGACACTTGGATATAATTGAAAGAGCCTCAAAACTGTTTGATAAGCTTATAGTAGCAGTATTAATCAATAACAACAAATCACCCATGTTTACCGTAGAAAAAAGATTGGAATTTTTAAAAGAAAGCTGTAAAGGCATTAATAATATAGAAGTGGCCTCCTTTGATGGTTTATTAATTGAATTCATGAAGGAAAAGAATGCTCATACCATAATAAAAGGATTAAGGGCTGTATCGGATTTTGAGTATGAATTTCAAATGGCTTTAATGAATAGAAAACTAAATCCTGAAATCGAGACGATTTTTATGATGACGAGCAATAAATATTCTTACTTAAGTTCGAGTCTGATTAAAGAAGTTGCTAAATTTGGTGGCTGTGTGAAAGGTTTGATACCCGAAGTTGTTGAAAAGGAATTGTATAGAAAAATCTAATCAGGGGGTTGTATTATGGAGGTTTTGCTTTTATTGGATGCTTTAGAGGATATTATAGAAAAAGCGTCTAATTTGCCGTTATCTTCAAAGGCTGTAGTAAACAAAGAGGAATTGTTGGATATAATTAAAGATATAAGAATAAAGCTTCCGGATGAGCTGAAGCAAGCCCAGTGGATTAAAGAGGAAAGACAAAAAATACTTATTGAAGCAAAAAAAGAAGCAGAAAGCATCAGAAAGGAATGCGATGAAAGGCTTCAAAAGATAAAGGAAGAAAGACAAAGAATACTTGCTGAAGCAGAAAAAGAATCCGAGATATTGAGGCAAGAGGCTGATAGAAGAATAAAGAGTATGATAGATGAAAGCGAAGTAACAAAGAGAGCAAATGAGCAGGCTAAGGATATTATTAGTGCTGCCCAGCAAGATGCGAAGAAAATAAGACTAGGTGCGAGAGCCTATGCGGATGATATACTAGTAGAATTATCAGCAAGGGTTGAAAAGGTCTTAGCTATAATTAATTCCAATAGGGAAGAGTTAAAAAACTATAAAAGTTAGGAAAAATAAGCTGGTACCAGCTTATTTTTTTATGGCTTTTATAGATGTAGCTATGTATACTAAGATGGATAATAAAAACAAAAACAATAAATATGTGGCTAAAAACTTTACTGACAGAGCTATTGTTCCGTGCCAGGATAATGGGTCATAACTTGGGTATAGAGAATATGTATTGAACACAGGAAGATTGGCTATTTTGCTTAAGAGCAATGTGTATAGCGAAGCAAAGGCACCTTGGAGTATTTTCATCATAAAGTATATGAAGAAGCTTATATCAGTGTTTTGAATTATACCTGATACTTGAGCATTTATGGATAAACCACCGAAACCTATAAAAAAGCTGACTATTGAGGCTTTTACTATGTCAGGCAAATAAAGAGGGGCACATTCTTTTATACCGTTGGTCACCTCGAGAATTCCCGTTATAACCATTGAAACATTTCGACTATCCTTGATGTTGATAAAGGGCAGAAGATTTATAAAATTAGTTATAAGGGTTAGTAATCCAGTAACCCTTATAATTCTTGAAATTACAGAAAATATTATTATATATCCACCTACTAGCAGAACTAAACTAATACCGTTCTTAACAGAATCTCCCATTAACTGCCCTATGCTTCTATTATCCTTTTCTCTATATTTGATCATTTCCTTGAAAGGATTACCTATAGGTGTATTGACTTTTGATTTTTCACTTTTCTTATAAAATTTCATTATCAAACCACAGCTTATTGCTGATAGATAATGGGACAATAATAGTAAAGGAGCAATTTCAGGTTTTTTAAGCATGCCTACTGATACAGCTCCAATAATAAATAGGGGGCCGGAGGTACTGCAGAGGCTTATCATTCTTTGAGCTTCAACTTTGGTACATTGATTATTGCTTCTGAAGCTGGCAATGATTTTTGCACCAACAGGATACCCAGAAGCTATACTCATTACAAATGCAAAGGCACCTTCACCGGGGATATTGAATATAATACTCATTAGAGGTCTGAATATGCTCCCTAGAAAACTAACAACACCTAATCCGATTAATATTTCTGCACATATAAAAAATGGCAATAGGGCAGGACATACCACATTAAACCATAGATTTAGGCCTTCTAATGAGGCCTTAAATGTTTCTTCGGGAAATATGATTATACTGGATACAATGAAAACAAATATTAAAGCATTAGTGTATACAGGAATATTTTTTCTACTCATAGCATCACCTAATATTAAAGATGGGTTATTATATTATATTAATCGAAACCATAACTATACTTGTTATTTTCAATAAATTGGTTTAGGAGCTGGTTTTCTTATGCTAAAAGAACCGAAAATTGGTTTAGCACTTGGTTCGGGAGCTTCAAAGGGATTGGCGCATCTAGGAGTGCTTAAGGCATTGGAAGAAAGCGGAATAAAACCCCATTGCATAGCAGGAAGCAGCATAGGTGCTTTGATAGGTGCTTTATATTCTTGTGGAATTGATGTTGATATGATGATAAAACTGGCAGAAAATATGAAAGCTGATATCTGGATGGATCCAGCGGTTTCAAAAAAAGGTTTATTGGCAGGAAAAAAGGCAGAAGAGCTATTTAGAATACTGACGAGGGATAGAAACATAGAAGATGTTGAAATACCTATAAATATTGTTGCAACAGATTTGACGAGTTCTAAAAGATATGTTTTTGATAAGGGTCCTCTTTGGAAGGCTATAAGAGCAAGCATTTCCATCCCCGGCATATTCTGTCCCGTGGAAATCGATGATATGATATTAGTAGATGGAGGCGTTATAGAAAGGGTACCTGCAAGTTTGGTGAAAGAAATGGGAGCAGACATAGTTATTGCAGTAGATGTATGTAGGGGGCAAAATAATTTGAAGCCCAAGAACCTGTTTGAAATCATTTTACAGAGTATAGAAACCATGGAAAATACAATTACAGAAAACAAATTAACAGAGGACTATATTATAATCGATCCCATAGTAAAAAATATCAACCCTCTGGATTTTACAAGGGTTGACTTATGCGTAGAAGAAGGAAAAAGGGCTGCGCTAGAGGCTTTTCCAAAGATAGAAGAAGCTTTAAAAAACTATTATAACGAGTCTGCATAAAATGGGGAAGTCATGTAATCCATTCCAGCCATTCTATAATCATTATTTTTGTAGCCTAAGTTGTATATATCGGTTGTTCTGACATCCAGTTCAAAGATTCTATCTAGATATGATGAATCAGGTTTGAAGTTAGCAGGTTTATTTACTATTGGATAATCAGTGTTTTTTCTGATTTCTTTTAATAAATCTCTACCTTTTTTATTAAGAGCAAGAATTCTGATATAAATTGGTGCTTGTGCTTCTTTGGCATGCTTTAAATCTTCTTTATTTATGCCTAAAAGCAGATGACATAAGCTTCTTTGCAAAAAGGTTCTGGTATATCGCTTTGTTTTCAATAAATCAATCAACTCTTCAAAGCAGGTAGAAATATTACCTGCTTTTTTAATTCTATACTCAAGACCTTCTTTTATGTCCGGGAGGCTCTCTATATCCTGATAGTTGGATTTTCTGATTTGGTATAAAAGCATATCAGTGAAATCTTCCCAGAAAACAGGTCCTTTTTTAATCATTATGCTATCTTGGATAATATTCCATGAAGCTTCCGGCGTAGAAGCTTGTATATCTTCTATAAAAAGATTTTCTTTTAATGCTTTTCTTATTGCCGTTGCACTGGATATAGTGCCAGTGAAATAAGCATCATTATAATTGTTCATGACTCGTTTTACTGTCACAGGTTTTATTGCACTATTAAGAAGCAAAATAGATTTTATATATTCTATACCTAATACATTATTGGGATAGGATAGGATGTTACCGTAATATTTGTTGTATGTATCGCCCAAAGCCTTTGAATAAGTCAAGCCTTTATCCATTAGATGCTTTATTTCATTGCTTATTTCCACAGGTTCGTTTAACAAAGCTTCAGCTATATCATAGAGCTCTTCTATGTTTCCATTTTCACTGCCGAAGCTTAAATAATCAACTATTCCCAATGAATTCAATATTTTAACAGCACCAAAAGCAAATAATTCTGCAACCTGACAGGAAAAAATAACGGGCAGTTCTATAACTAAATCAACTCCATTCAACACTGCCATTTTTGCACGAGTCCATTTATCAAAAAGAGCTGGCTCTCCTCTTTGTAGGAAGTTACCACTCATTACAGCAACGGAGTATTGGGCATCACACATCTTTTTGGATAATTCAAGATGGTATTTATGGCCATTGTGGAAAGGATTATATTCAGCAATTATACCTACTACTTTCATAAAACAGCACCTCGGGATAATAAATTGAAATGGTATTAAAATATATATATATATTATCATAAATAATCTTTCATTATAAGAAATGCTTCCATTGGAAGTATTTTTAATTCATATAGTCAAAATAACGCTAATATAATTTATACTTCCCTAAGAATTATGAAATAATTATACTAAGAAAGAAGGATATTATCATTTTATATAGAAAAGAATAATGGTTGAACATTTATAATTAGGAGGTATTGTAATGAAGATATTTGTTGTCAACTGTGGTAGTTCTTCACTTAAGTACCAGTTGATAAATATGGAAAACGAAGAAGTTGAAGCAAAAGGACTTGTGGAAAGAATAGGAATAGAAGGTTCTGTGTTGAAACATCAGCCCAAAAATGGAGAAAAGGTTGTCATTGAAGAAGACATGCCTACTCATAAGGAAGCATTAAAGAATGTAATTGATGCTTTGATGAATGAGAAGTATGGCGTTATAAAAGATATGAAGGAGATAAATGCTGTTGGACATAGAGTTGTTCACGCAGGTGAAAAATTTGCTTGTTCAGTAGTTATCACTGAAGAGGTTGTTAATGCATTGAAAGAATGTATCGATTTAGCACCTCTACATAACCCGCCAAACATTATCGGTATAGAGGCTTGCCAACAGTTAATGCCTGGAGTACCTATGGTAGGAGTATTTGATACAGCTTTCCATCAGACTATGCCAAAAGAAGCATATATTTATGCGCTGCCCTATGAACTATATGAGAAATATGGTGTAAGAAGATATGGATTCCATGGAACTTCCCACAAATATGTTTCACAAAGAGCTGCTGCATTGCTAGGGAAGAACATTGAGGATTTAAAGATAGTGACTTGCCATCTTGGAAATGGTGCAAGTGTTGCTGCTGTGAAGAATGGTAAATCAGTAGACACCAGCATGGGATTTACCCCTCTTGAAGGTTTGGCGATGGGAACAAGATGTGGAGATTTGGACCCAGCCATTGTTAAGTTCATAGCTGAAAAAGAAGGCTTAGATTTGAATGGTGTAGACAAATTGCTTAATAAACAATCAGGTGTCCTTGGTGTGTCTGGCGTAAGCAGCGATTTTAGAGATATTGAGGAAGCTGCAGAAAAAGGAAATGAGAGAGCAGCGCTTGCTCTTAAACTTTTCGCATATAGAGTAAGAAAATATATAGGAGCTTATGCAGCAGCAATGGGTGGAATTGATGCCATTGTATTTACTGCAGGTTTAGGTGAAAATTCAGCTTCTATGAGAGCTGATATTTGTGAAGGCCTTGAGTTCTTAGGTGTAGAAGTGGATTCTGAGAAGAATAATGTAAGAGGTAAAGAAGTAGATGTATCAAAAGCAGGATCAAAGGTTAAAGTATTATTGATTCCTACAAACGAAGAACTAATGATTGCAAGAGATACGAAGGAGCTTATAGAAAAATAAAAAAATAGAGGAATAAATGGCAGGGAAGCCTGCCATTTATTAAAATATGCAGCATGGTTCAGTAAAGGATTTTTTCTTGACAAAAGATACATTGCTTTGTATAATAAAATTTGTCAATTAAGCTGAGGTGGTTTAATGGAGATAAATGTAGCAGATATCTTGAAAAATGAAGGCCATAAGAAGGAATTTTATTTTTTTGAAGATATCGATGACAGCAGTATTGAGTTTTTTGGAGAGCAAATACACATCACAGAACCTGTGAAGGTTGAGGGCTATGCAATAAACTATGAAGGTAAAATAAGAGTAAATATGAATATTAAAACCAAAATCAATAGGAATTGCTCTAGATGCCTTAGCTCATATGATGAAGAAATTAACTTTGATGCTGATTATGTGTTTGTAAAAAGCTCAAATGAGCAAAAGGAAGATGCACATCCGCTCAAGGGAGATATAATATCATTAGATGAGATAGTGATAAATGAAATTACTTCCCAAATGACCATGAAACCACTATGTAAAACGGACTGCAAAGGTTTGTGTCCTAAATGCGGCAAGAATAAAAATATTGATGAATGTGATTGTACATTTGATGAAGTTGATCCTAGGCTGCAGATATTGAGCAGCTTTCTTGAGAAAAAGTAAGGAGGTGCTGAGATTGGGTTTACCTAAAAGAAAAGTCTCTAAATCAAGAAGGGATAAAAGAAGAGCAAACTGGAAACTTACTGTGCCAGGACTTATAGAATGCCCTCAATGCCATGAGCTCAAATTACCTCATAGAGTATGCAAATCCTGTGGGTATTATAAGGATAGAACGGTTATAGAAGTAGGAGAATAATTAGTATAACAGCGGACAAAACCGCTGTTATTATTTTTTTTGAATTTACTGTTGCATATATGCATGGTTATGTTATATACTTGATATTAGTATCAGGTACTATATATAGATAGTATAAGGAGGTGCCCATATGAGAAAGGGGCTGGGGAAAAGGGAGCGACAAAAGGCTCTGCTAAAAAAGATTGAGACGGATCCCTTTTTAACAGATGATGAGCTTTCTGAATTCTTTAATGTGAGCATCCAGACCATAAGATTGGATAGGTTAGAGTTGGGAATACCTGAACTAAGAGAAAGAATAAAGAATGTTGCAGAGAATAACTACCTTAAGGTTAAATCAATTACTGGTAAAGAAATAGTTGGAGAGTTGTTGGATCTTAATCTTGGTGTAAGTGGTATATCCATGTTAGAGACTGATATTTCAATGGCCTTTGAAAAAACCAATGTAGTAAGGGGAAGCCATATTTTTGCTCAGGCTGAATCGCTTGCAATTGCAGTAATAGATGCTAATGTTGCTTTGATAGGTGTAGCTAATATAAAATATAGAAATCCGGTTTTTGCAGGTGATAAACTGATTGCGAAGGCTGAAGTAGTTAGAACTAGAGGAAACAAATACTTCGTCTGGGTTTTCATAAAGGTAAAAAATGTTGAGGTATTTAGAGGTAAATTTATATTAGTATCATTTAATCGCAAGGAGGAGTAAAGTATGAAAATTGCAATTGACGCCATGGGCGGAGATAATGCTCCTAAAGCTGTTGTTGAAGGTTGTATTGATGCAGCTAATGAATATGGAATTGAAATTTACTTGATAGGTAATGAGAAGGAAATTGAGAAACACTTAAATGGAATAAAGCCTGCAAAGGGAAGTATACATATCGTTCATGCAGATGAGGTTATAACAGGAGAGGATGCACCAGTTCAGGCTATAAAACAGAAAAAAGATTCATCAATGGTAATAGGCCTAAAAATGGTGAAGGATGGACAGTGCCATGCATTCCTTTCCGCAGGAAACACTGGTGCCTTTCTAGCCGGATCGCTGCTGAAGGTAGGAAGGATAAAAGGTATAGATAGACCAGCGTTGGCACCATTGCTGCCAACGGAAAAAGGTGTTTGCATGTTGATAGATGCAGGTGCAAATATGGATTGTAAACCTAAGAATTTGTTACAATTTGCATTAATGGGCTCCATATATATGGAGAAGGTTGTAGGTATACAGTCTCCAAGAATAGGATTGCTGAATGTGGGTACGGAAGAAAGCAAAGGCAATGATTTGACTAAGCAGAGTTATGAGCTATTGAAAGGCAGTAATTTAAATTTTGTAGGCAATGTTGAAGCAAGAGATATATTCTCCGGTATTTGTGATGTTTTGGTATGTGATGGGTTTGCCGGAAATGTGGTTCTTAAAAACACAGAAGGGTTGGCTTCAACGATTATGAGTCTATTGAAAGAAGAGTTGATGAAATCCACTGTATCTAAATTTGGTGCTTTGCTTTTAAAGAATAGTTTCAGGAGCTTTAAAAAGAGATTTGATTATAAAGAATATGGTGGTGCGCCTTTCCTGGGCATCAACGGCATTATGATAAAAGCTCATGGCAGTTCAGACAGAAAGGCTATAATGAATGCTATCAGACAGGCGAAACTGCTTTATGATAATAATTGCATAGATAGAATAATGATGGACTTAAAAGACACAGGAGTGAATGATGTTGAATAATGAAATAAAGGCAGCAGGTATAATTGGAACTGGAAGTTATATGCCTGAGACAGTGCTGACCAACAGTTATTTTGAAGAAAGGCTTGATACCAACGATGAATGGATAGTATCCAGAACAGGTATAAAAGAAAGAAGAAAGGCAGAGGAGAGTGTTGCTACTTCAGATATTGCTACATATGCGGCGCTCAAAGCTATTGAAGACGCAAACCTAAATCCGGAGGATTTGGATATGATTATTGTAGCCACAGTAACACCTGATATGTCCTTTCCCTCAACCGCATGTATTGTACAAAAAAATATTGGAGCAATAAATGCGTCAGCCTTTGATATAAGTGCAGCATGTTCAGGATTTATTTATGGATTAAGCATAGCAGAAAAATTTATCAAAACCGGCAGCGCAAAGTATATATTGGTAATTGGTGCAGAAACCCTATCAAAAATAACTGATTATAGTGATAGAAACACATGTGTTTTATTTGGTGACGGTGCCGGAGCAGCAGTAGTATCTAGTGTGGAAGAAAACAATGGAATATTGGCTTCATACACAGGTTCCGATGGCAGAGGAGGAGATCTGCTGAAGCTCCCTGCAGGGGGATCAAGAATGCCTGCTTCTATGGAAACTTTAGCTAATAGATTGCACTATACCAAGATGGATGGCTCTGAAGTATTTAAATTTGCCATAAAAATAATGGGTGAAGCTGCAGAAAAAGCCTTGGAAATGTGTGGATTAGATAAAAAAGACATTGATTATTTAATACCACACCAGGCAAACATTCGAATAATTGAGTCTGCTACTAAAAGATTAAAGATTCCGAAGGATAAAGTGTTTGTAAATATTGATAAGTATGGAAATATGTCAGCAGCGTCAATAGCTGTGGCTTTAGATGAAGCAAACAAAGCCAATAAACTTAGCAAAGGTGATGTAGTTGTTCTGGTAGGTTTTGGCGGAGGCTTAACCTGGGGTTCTATAGTTTTGAGATGGGCTTAGTATTGGAGGAGTATATATGATAAAAACAAGACTTTGCGATCTATTGAATATTCAATACCCCATAATTCAAGGGGGAATGGCTTGGGTAGCAACTGCAGAGCTGGCAGCAGCTGTTTCAAATGCAGGAGGACTTGGAATAATTGGAGCCGGGAACGCACCTGCAGATGTTATAAGAAAAGAAATAAATA
Organism: Lutispora sp.; assembly: GCF_041687175.1. Classification (NCBI taxonomy): domain Bacteria; kingdom Bacillati; phylum Bacillota; class Clostridia; order Lutisporales; family Lutisporaceae; genus Lutispora; species Lutispora sp. The sequence continues at coordinate 81,005 of NZ_JAWLCK010000001.1, read as the reverse complement.
AAGTAAGAAGTTTAACTGATAAGCCTTATGGTGTTAATATAATGCTCCTCTCTCCCTTCGTTGAGGAAATAATGGATTTAGTCTATGAAGAAAAGGTTCCTGTCATAACAACAGGTGCAGGTAATCCGGGAAAATATATTCCAAAACTAAAGGAGCAAGGCATAAAGGTTATACCTGTAGTGCCCTCGGTGGCTTTGGCAAAGAAAATGGAGCAAATTGGTGCAGATGCTGTTATTGCAGAAGGCACCGAAGCCGGTGGCCATATCGGTGAATTAACTACCATGGTTTTAGTCCCCCAAGTATCAGATGCAGTGAAAATACCTGTTATAGCTGCAGGAGGTATAGCAGACGGGAGAGGGCTTATGTCTGCTTTAAGTCTAGGGGCTCAGGGGGTCCAGTTAGGCACAATATTTGTATGTTCAGAAGAATGTACTGTACATGAAAATTATAAAAGAGCCATAGTTAAAGCAGGGGACAGGGGAACTGTTGTGACAGGCAGAAGCACTGGCCATCCTGTAAGGATAATAAAGAACAAACTATATAAGGAATTTGATAAGCTAGAAAAATCCGGAGCATCTGTTGAAGAGATTGAAAAATTAGGGACAGGTAGATTGAGAATGGCCTGTGTAGATGGAGATGTTGATATGGGTTCTGTTATGGCAGGCCAGATAAGCGGATTAATAAAAGATATAAAGCCAGTAAAAGAAATAATTAATACAATTATTGCAGAATGTGATTCTATAATTGATGGATTAAATAATATTGTCAGAGGTGAAAAGCTTGATTAAAGTGGCATGCATATTTCCAGGGCAGGGTGCTCAATATATGGGAATGGGTAAAGAAATCGCAGATAACTATAAGGAAGCAATGGATATTTTTGATAAAGCAAGTGACATACTTGGAATCGATATGAAAAAGCTGTGCTTTGAAGGTGATGAAGAAGAACTTAAAAAAACAGAGAACACACAGCCTTCCATCCTGACAACCAGCGTAGCATTATTTGAGGTTTTGAAATTACATGGTGTTGAGCCTACAATGGCGGCAGGCTTAAGCTTGGGGGAATATTCTGCCTTAGTTACTTCAAATGCTATATCCTTTGAGGATGCAGTAGCTGTTGTAAAGAAGAGGGGAAAGTTCATGCAAGAAGCGGTGCCAGTAGGGGAAGGAACCATGGCTGCGGTAATGGGAATAGACAGAACAGAAATTACCCATTGCCTGAAAATGGCTTCAGGGTATGGGGTTGTAGAGGCTGCAAATTATAATTGTCCAGGACAGGTAGTGATTGCAGGACATACCAGGGCTATTGAAGTAGCTTGCAATCTATTGAAAGAAAGAGGAGCAAAGAGAGTAAAAGTATTGCCTGTAAGCGCTCCATTTCATTCAAGTTTGCTGAAAAGTGCAGGGCAAAGACTATCTGAAGAATTAGATAAAATCAAGTTCAATGATATGAAGATTCCTGTTATATCAAATGTAAATGCTCAGATTATAAAGGATAAATATGAAATAAAGAAATTGCTTGTAGAGCAGGTTAGTTCTTCTGTGCTATGGGAGGACAGTATTAAGAATATGATTAGTCAAGGTGTTGACACCTTTATAGAGGTAGGCCCAGGAAAATCCTTATCCGCATTTGTTAAAAAGATAGATAAGAATGTTTCTATATATAATGTGGAGGATTTGGAGTCTTTGAATAATACAATAGAAAATATCAGGGAGAGATTGGAATGCAATTAAAGGGTAAAACTGCCATTATTACTGGAGCATCCAGAGGCATAGGAAGAACAATAGCTCTTTCCTTTGCTAAAGCTGGGGCTAATGTAATAATAAATTACTCAAGCAGTGACGAGGCTGCACAGGAAGTGGCAAGAGAAGCCATGGCATATGGTGTTAAGGCAGAAGTAATTAAAGCAGATGTATCCAACTACTTAGAAGCAGAAAATTTAGTTGATAGAGTATTAAATCAATATGGCAGCATAGATATATTAGTGAATAATGCGGGAATAACAAAGGATAATCTTCTTTTAAGAATGAATGAAGATGATTTTGATAAAGTTGTGAATACGAATTTGAAAGGCACATTCAACTTCACTAAAGCTGTAAGTAAAGTCATGATGAAACAAAGAAAAGGTAAAATAATCAACATAGCTTCTGTTGTAGGTATAATAGGTAATGCGGGACAATCCAATTATGCCGCAGCAAAAGCTGGTATCATAGGTTTCACTAAATCTGTTGCTAAAGAATTAGGCTCAAGGGGAATTACAGTAAATGCCATAGCTCCAGGGTTTATTGAAACAGATATGACAGCTGTACTTTCAGATAAGGTTAAAGAACAATTTGCTAATGCCATACCACTGAAAAGACCTGGGAACCCAGAAGATGTGGCAAATGCAGCATTGTTTTTAGCGTCAGACTATTCGGATTATATTACTGGCCAAGTAATAAATATTGACGGTGGAATGGTTATGTAATATTATCATAATATAATCTCTGAAGGGAGGTGAGACTTATGATTTTTGAGAAAGTACAAGAAAAGATTGCTGAACAGCTCAGCATAGATTCAGAAGATATTACTATGGAGTCTTCCTTCATTGAAGATTTAGGAGCAGATTCACTGGATATTGTTGAATTATTAATGGCTCTTGAAGAAGAATTTGATATAGAGATACCTGATGAGGAAGCAGAAAAACTTGTTACTGTAGGAGATGTAGTCGACTACATAAAGAATAATCAATAAGAAAGTTAGTCCCGTTAATCGGGGCTTCTTTTTTTGCTATAATTCACAGAAAAATACAATATATAAATACTGTTTAAGGAGAGGAAGATATTGAGTAAAAAGAGGGTTGCTATAACAGGCTTAGGGGTCATTTCTCCTATTGGTATAGGTAAAGATAGTTTCTTTAAAAGCTTGAAGGAAGGAAAATCCGGTGTTGATAAGATTACCAAATTCGATACAGAGGGATTAAGCACAAAGATTGCTGCTGAGGTAAGAGATTTTAACCCTATAGATTTCATTGATAAGAAAGAAGCCAAGAGAATGGATAGATATACTCAGTTTGCAGTAGCAGCTTCAAAAATGGCTATTGATGATGCTTCTTTAGATATTAATGCTTTGGATCAAGATAGATTTGGAGTATGTATAGGTTCAGGTATTGGCGGCTTGGAAACCCTGGAGAATCAGTATAATGTTATGATTGAGAAGGGACCCGGCAGAGTTAGCCCATTTTTTATTCCTATGATGATATCCAATATTGGTGCCGGATATATATCAATGACCTTTAATGCAAAGGGACCAAATATGACAGTTGTTACAGCATGTGCATCAGCGACTAATGCAATTGGTGAGGCATATAAAATAATTCAAAGAAATGACGCTGATATAATGATCACAGGAGGCACAGAGGCTTCAATAACTCCTATGGCAATTGCAGGATTTTGCTCAATGAAAGCATTATCCCAGAGAAATGAAGAGCCGAAGAAAGCTTCCAGACCCTTTGATAAGGATAGAGATGGCTTTGTAATGGGAGAAGGTGCTGGTATCCTCATATTGGAAGATATGGAGCACGCAATTAAAAGAGGAGCTAGAATATATGGAGAAATAGTTGGCTATGGTGCTACAGCTGATGCATATCATATTACGGCACCTGCTCCAGAAGGAGAAGGTGCATATAAAGCTATGAAAAGAGCTGTAGAAGATGCAGGAATAGAACCAAAAGAAATTAATTATATAAATGCTCATGGTACTTCAACGGAATTAAATGACAAATTTGAAACCATGGCAATAAAAAAACTTATGGGTGATTATGCTTACAATGTGATGGTAAGCTCTACAAAGTCTATGACAGGTCATTTGTTAGGCGCAGCAGGAGGAGTAGAGGCGATAGCATGTATTATGGCTATCAGCGAAGGAATAGTGCCTCCAACCATAAACTATGAATCCAAGGATGAGAACTGCGATCTTGATTATGTGCCCAATAATGCCAGGAAAGCAGTAGTTAACTATGCTATGTCAAACTCTCTTGGTTTTGGTGGGCATAATGCTTCAATAATATTGAAAAAATATAAGTAGATGTTATACTATAGTCGTATAATCTGATTTTAGTTTTGAAAGGAAAAAAAGATACTATGGATGATAAGCGCTTGAAATCCCTTCAGGAATTCGAAGAGATAATAAATTATAAGTTTTCTGATAAGCAGCTTTTAAATACTGCCCTGACTCATAGTTCCTATGCTCACGGACAAGATGATTTGAAACCCTATAATGAAAGGTTGGAGTTTTTAGGAGATTCTATATTATCCATGATAATAAGCTTTCATCTGTTTAACAGATTAAAAGATGTTTCTGAAGGGCAAATGACTAGGATAAGAGCTAATATTGTGTGTGAGAAATCTTTGTATATAACTGCAAAAAAATTAAGAATCGGAGAATATATCTACCTTAGTAAAGGAGAAGAAAATACAGGGGGACGAAAAAGGGTTTCTATACTTGCAGATGCTGTTGAGGCTTTAATTGCAGCAATATATTTAGATGGAGGCATGAAGAAAACAGAAGACTTTGTATTATCTTTTATGAAAGAAAGCATAGAATCATCCATAAAAAACAGAACGTTTAATGATTATAAGTCTTTTTTGCAGGAGTATATTCAAAAATATAATATGGGGACAATTGAATATAGATTGCTATCAGAAAAAGGACCGGATCATTCAAAAGAGTTTCAGATGGCTGTGTATCTTAGCGGCAAGTTGATCGGAAAGGGTGTAGGGAAGAGCAAGAAGGATGCGCAGCAATCTGCTGCGAAAAACGCAATTACATCCTTAGGTGTGACAAATGAGTAAGAGACATTATATTATTCCTATTTTTATACCTCATCTTGGATGTCCCCATGATTGCATTTTTTGTAATCAAAAGAAGATAACTGGCCAACTAGAAAATATTACTGTGGAAGATGCAGAAGAAATTATTGAAAGATATCTGGAAACTATAGATTCTAATAATAGGACTGTAGAAATAGCTTTCTTCGGAGGTAGTTTCACAGGAATACCCTGGGAAGATCAGAATAAGTTTCTGGCTCTGGCTAATAAATACCTTGTTAAGGGCAAGATTGACACAATCAGGCTTTCCACAAGACCGGATTATATAAATAAAGATATTATAAATAATTTAAAGAAATATGGAGCTAATATTGTTGAATTAGGAATTCAATCCATGAATAGGGAAGTGTTGGATATAGCGAAAAGGGGACACAGCCCTGAAGATGTTATGAATGCAATATCATTGCTGAAAAATGAAGGGTTTATTGTTGGTGCCCAACTGATGGTTGGATTGCCAAAAGACGATGAAGAAAAAGCCATGGAGACAGTGAAGCAAATAGTTGATCTAAAGCCCAATATTGCAAGAATATACCCTGTTTTGGTCATAAAGGACACTTATCTGGAAGAAATGTATAGAAAGGGACTTTATAAGCCCCTGACTTTAGATGAAGCTGTAAGTATATCTAAGAAGATGTTGATTTACTTGGAAAAGTCAGGGATAAAGGTTATAAGAATCGGACTTCAGCCTACTGATGATTTAAGCATGGGAGATAATGTGGTAGCAGGACCCTATCATCCATCCATGAGACAGCTTGTTGAAGCTGAGATATACAAGGATATGATATTATATATGTTAGAGACCATCAAAACTAGCGGAATAAATGCTATAGAAATATTGTCAAATCCAAAGGATTTTTCCGCAGTTTTAGGACAAAGAAGGTCAAATTATGAGTTTCTTAAAAACCTATACAGGGATAAAACTATAACTTTCAAGGAAGATACCTCTATTGATATGGGTACTGTAGCAGTGACATGTGGCGAAAAAACAATTAAATTGTCTAAAAATACTTTTTACCATAAAATAAGTTTTTGAAGGAATTATAAACCAAATATAGAATATATAATCAATCGCAATATTTTTAATGTTTTACAGGGGGTATCGAATTATGGAAGTGCTAAAAGTGTCAGCTCAATCACAACCTAAATCTGTTGCAGGAGCTTTAGCGGCAGTATTGAGAGAGAGAGCTACAGCTGAAGTACAAGCTGTAGGAGCAGGAGCTGTAAATCAAGCGGTTAAGGCGATAGCGATTACTAGAGGTTTTGTCGCACCAAATGGTATTGATATTGTTGTAATACCTGCCTTTTCTGAGATTCAGATTGACGGAGAAGATAGGACAGCTATAAAATTTATTATAGAGCCAAGATAAATATAAATATCAAAGCTAAAGCCTGTTGTATAAAAGCGACAGGCTTTAGCTTTTCAACTTTTTAAACATATGTTAGAATTAAAATATTGCATGGATGAATTTACATATTATAGGAGTGTTTATATGTATCTCAAAGAGTTAGAGATTATAGGTTTTAAATCTTTCTCAGATAAAACTCATATTAATTTTACCAGGGGTATCAATGCTATTGTAGGGCCTAATGGAAGTGGCAAAAGCAATATAGCAGATGCTATCAGATGGGTAATCGGAGAACAGAGTGTAAAAGCTCTCAGGGGCAATAAGATGGAGGATGTTATTTTTGCAGGTAGTGATAAGAAAAAAGCCTCTGGTTTTGCAGAGGTTACCCTTGTGCTAGACAATTCAGATAAAGCAATAGACGTAGCCTTTAATGAAATCAGTATAACCAGAAGGATGTATCGTTCAGGTGAGAGCGAATACTATATCAATAAAACCCAGTGCAGACTGAAAGATATTGTTGAAATGCTTATGGACACAGGCATAGGTAAAGAGGGGTACTCCATTATTGGACAAGGAAGAATAGACGATATTTTAAATAACAAGTCGGACGGAAGAAGAATTATATTTGAAGAAGCAGCAGGCATAACAAAATATAAGCATAGGAAGGCTGAATCAGAAAAAAAGCTTGAACATACAGAAAAAAATATCGAAAGAATAGAAGATATAATAAATGAAATAAATAACCAATTAGTTCCTTTAAGTCATCAAGCCGAGATGGCTAAGAAGTATATAAAACTTATGGAAGAACTTAAAGTACAGGAAGTAAATCTTATAATCAATAACATTGAAAAAAATAAGGAAAAGCTTAGTGACATAATAAGCAAAATGGAAGAACTGAATAAGCTCCAAGCAGATAAAGAATCAGAGATAGAGAGGTATAATCATGATAAAGATGAATATAAATCCTTTATCAAAGAGTTAGAGTCAAAAATTCAAAGTACCAGTGAAGAAATTCATAATCTTATGAATCAAAAAGAAAAATTAGAGGGTGAGGCAAGGCTACTTGAAGAAAAAGAATCTTTTGTCAATGCTAATATGGACAAGCTGAATAAAGAAGAAGATAATCTTAAGCTGCAAAAGGTTGATTTGCATGCTGCTATAGAAAATGACAACAGACTAATTGAATCATATGAACAGCAGATTAATGAATTATTGCAGGAAATAGGTTCCAAGGAAGAGGAGTATAAATCTAAGTTTTCCTCAATAGATGAATTAGAGAATAAGATTGAGGAAGTTAAAGGAGAACACATAAATCTGCTTAACAAATGCTCAGATAGAAAAAACAGCATAAATAGCCTTATATCAATAAAAACAAGTGTTGACAATAGAGTTAATCAGCTAAATATTGATAATGCGCTTCTTTTGGGACAATATGAAGATAAAACATCTTTGCTGGAGAAGAACAACTCGGAGATACAGGAGATTGAAAGCAATACTGTAAAGCTTATAGATAAGAGAAAAGAATTGGCAAATAAAAGGGAAGAGACACTGGAATTACTGAAGGAGCTCCAAGAGCGGCTTATTGAAACCAGGTCAAGAAAGGATAATGTTATATCAAGATTAAAGCTCCTTGAGGAGATGGAAAGAGATTATGGAGGCTATAATAAAACAGTAAAGACAATACTCATGAAGTATCAGGATATAAAAAAGAATATATCAGGTTTTCGTGGAGCAGTAGGTGAGATAATATCAGTAGATTCTCATTATGCTACTGCCATTGAAGTTGCATTGGGTTCATCGGTTCAAAATATAATTACAGATGATGAAGAAGATGCAAAATTGCTTATTGAATTTTTGAAGAAGAATAAACTAGGCAGGGCTACATTTCTCCCTATCAGCTCAATCAAGGCAAAAAGCTTTAGTCACAATGAAAAGAAATACCTTGAAATGCCCGGAGTAGTAGGGATTGCTGCTGATATGGTGAGTTATGAAAAGGAGTATAAAAACATAATATATCATCTATTAGGCAGGATTATTATAGTAGATAATATGAATACTGCAATAAAACTAGCAAAAGCATCCAACTATACATATAGGATTGTCACGCTAGAAGGAGAATTGTTAAGTCCTGGCGGTGCCATAACAGGAGGAAGCTTAGGTTCTCACGCTTCCAACATAATAACCAGAAAAAGTCAAATTGCTGAACTTAAAACAGATTACTCCCGAACTCTAAAAGAATTGGACAGATTAGGGAAAAGTATTGAGATACACAAGGATGAGCTTGATATATGTGAAAACGAAATAAATCATTGCACTGAGAGTCTTCATAGCCTAGAAATTGAGATAAACAATAAGAAGAACAGGTTAATTATACTAAATAACGATTTGGATATCATAAAAAGCAAAATATCTATAAACAATAAGGAATTACAGGAATTATCATCACAAAAGGATGAGACAATAACAAAAATAGATATCTTAGAGCAGGAATTGGAACAACATAAAGAGGAAATAGATATTATTGAGAAAGATATAGTATTGCTGCAGGAGGAGCTGAAAGCGAAAAAAGAGCAAAGTAAGGATTTTTATAATCTAATAACTTCACTAAAAATAAAAGAGGCTGAAATAAAACAACAGATTTTGTCTTTGAAGCAAAATATAGAGAGAAGCAATTCAGATATTCAAGAAATTAATATAAGGATTGAAAAAATAGTTGATGAAATAAATGATTGTAAAAATGAAATAATAGCAATCAATGAAAAAAAGAATGAAAATAAAAGGGACATAGAAGCAATAATCGGAAAACACTTAGATAGACAAAAAGAACTTGAATCTCTTGAAGAATGTAGAATTAATAAATCAAAGTATTTTGAGGACCTGGAAGAAAAAATAAAGCAATTGCAGCAAGAACTGAGCAATATACAAAGTAATATGCATAAAACTGATATGGTAAAAGTTAAGGTAGAAATGGAAATTGAGAATTTGGAGTTTAAGCTGCTGGATACTTACGAAATGAGTTATAGGAAAGCCCTGGAGATTAGGATGGAAGATTTTAACTTAAGCAAAGCATCAAAAAGATGCGAGGAATTGAAAGAGGAAATAAGGGATTTGGGTACTATCAATGTTAATGCGGTTGAAGAGTATGAGAAATTAAACCAAAGATATGAATTTCTTAGAAAACAGATGGAAGATCTGATAAAGGCTAAAGAGTCATTAATAAAAGTGATAGATGAGATAACCAAGTATATGAAAAGACAGTTTATCGAAGAGTTTAATAAAATCAATATTAATTTCAATGAAGTGTTTATTAAATTGTTTGGCGGTGGAAAGGCCCAGGTGGTTTTAACTGATAGTGATGATGTTCTAAATTCAGACATTGAGATAATTGCAAAGCCCCCAAACAAAAAGCTTCAGAACTTAATGCTGCTATCTGGCGGCGAAAGAGCATTGACAGCAATAGCTCTTTTGTTCGCAATATTAAAGATGAAACCAGCTCCATTTTGTGTTTTAGACGAAATAGATTCAGCGCTGGATGATGCAAATGTAGATAGATATGCAATGTTTCTGGAGGAGTTTTTGACACAGTTTATAATAATAACCCATAGAAAGGGAAGTATGGAAGCGGCGGATTGCTTATACGGTGTGACCATGGATGACACAGGAACTTCCAAACTGTTGTCCGTTAAACTTGAAGATAAGGTTAGTTAAATAATGTAGGAGGATTAATAATGTCAGATTTTTTTAAAAGACTATTTAAAAAAAATAAGGATGTAAAGGAAGAAAAGCTTGCTGAAGATAATGTTAAGGAGCCAGATGCTCAGGAAGATGAAGAATATTTAAGCGATGAGGAAATTGAAAAGCTAATTATTGAAGAGATGGATCAGGAAGATCAGGAAATATCAGAAGAGAAGGAAGAAGAACCGAAAACCGAGGCTGAAGAAGAGGCTGAAGAGACAGAAAACAAAGGATCCTTCTTTAAAAAATTAAAGGATGGTTTATTTAAAACCAGAAAAAACATTACAGACAGACTAAACTCAGTGATAAGCAGCTTCAAATCAATAGATGAAGATTTATTTGAAGAATTGGAAGAAATATTGATAACTTCAGATGTGGGTGTTGAAACCACTATGAGGCTCCTTGATGGAGTAAGAAAAAAAGTAAAGGAAGAGAAAGTAAGTGATCCTAAAGCTGTTATAGACTTACTAAAAGATGAGATTTTAGCACTCATGTCTGAGAATGTTGAACCGCCAAAAAATGAATATCCTCAGATAATTGTGGTTATAGGAGTCAATGGAGTAGGAAAAACCACTTCTGTTGGTAAGATAGCAAATAGATACAAGAAAGCGGGTAAAAAAGTGTTGATTGCTGCTGCTGATACTTTCAGAGCTGCTGCAATAGAACAGCTGGAGATATGGAGCAATAGAGTCGGTGTTGATATAATAAAGCATCAGGAGGGTTCAGATCCGGCGGCTATTATCTATGATGCTATAAGTGCAGCAAAATCAAGAAAGACAGATGTTGTCATATGTGACACCGCAGGAAGACTGCACAACAAAAAGAATCTGATGGAAGAATTGAAGAAGATATTCAGGGTTATTGACAGGGAGTATCCGGAAGCCAACAGAGAAGTATATCTGGTGTTGGACGCTACTACTGGACAAAATGCTATTATACAAGCGAAGGTGTTTAAAGAGGCAGCCGACATTACTGGGATAGTACTGACTAAACTGGATGGAACCGCAAAAGGAGGCATAGTAATTGCAATTAAGTCAGAACTAAATATTCCAGTTAGACTTGTAGGTGTTGGAGAGAAAATAGATGATTTACAGGAATTCAATGCAGTAGATTTTGTAAATGCGTTATTCTCTGAATAATTTTGTTGACAAGAGTCGTTATTTCATTTAAAATACCAATTTAAATGTTAATAACTTTACATAGGTATTTTGGGGTGTATGCTATGATAGAAGATATAGTACAAAAAACATTACTGTATGATTTTTATGGTCAATTATTGACTGAAAAGCAAAGAGATATTATGGAGATGTACTATACTGACGATCTGTCTTTGAGTGAAATATCTGAACAAATAGGAATCAGCAGACAAGGAGTATACGATACCCTTAAGCGAGCAGAGACAACTTTGATTGAATATGAAACCAGATTAGGATTAGTGGATAAATTTCTTCAGCATAAATCCATACTATCTAAGATAACCAATATGTTGAACGAGATATTAACTGGAGATCATGATAATATATCAGAAGTAAAAAATAAGATTAAGAGCATCAAAAATTTTATTGAGAAGCTTGAATAAGTATCCGGGAGGAGATTTAATGGCTTTTGAAGGTTTAGCTAATAAGCTGCAGGAAACCTTGAAAAAACTCAAGGGTAGCGGCAAATTAAATGAAAAAGATGTTAAAGAGGCAATGAGAGAAGTTAAAATGGCTCTATTGGAAGCTGATGTTAACTTCAAGGTTGTAAAGGATTTTATAGCAAGAGTAACCGAAAGGGCAGTAGGCCATGAAGTTATGGAAAGTCTGACTCCTGGACAACAGGTTATTAAGATAGTTAATGATGAGCTTACCCAACTCATGGGCAGTACTCAGAGCAAGATAGTTTTTTCACCGAAAGCTCCTACGATAATTATGATGACAGGATTACAAGGTGCCGGTAAAACTACCACATGTGGGAAGTTGGCCTTAAATCTCAAAAAACAAGGCAAAAAACCACTGCTTGTAGCCTGTGATATTTACAGACCTGCAGCTATTAAGCAGCTTAGTGTAGTAGCGGGTCAGGTAGATGTTGATGTTTTCTCCATCGGTGATAAGGCAAAACCTGTTGATATTTGCAAAGCAGCAATTGAACATGCATCAAAGTCAGGCAATGATGTATTAATAGTTGATACAGCAGGAAGACTCCATATAGATGAAGAACTTATGGAAGAACTTATAGAAATTAAGGAAAACATAAGGCCTACAGAGATAATGTTAGTTGTTGATTCAATGACGGGTCAGGATGCGGTAAATGTAGCTCAAAGCTTTAACGAAAAACTTGGGCTTGACGGCATAATACTTACAAAGCTGGATGGGGACACTAGAGGTGGAGCAGCTTTATCCATAAAAGCTGTGACAGGAAAACCAATTAAATTTGCAGGAATGGGCGAAAAGATGTCGGATCTGGAGCCCTTTCATCCTGACAGAATGGCTTCCAGAATATTGGGAATGGGCGATGTGTTAAGCCTTATAGAAAAAGCCCAATCTACCATAGATGAGAAAAAAGCAAGGGAACTGGAAAAGAAAATCAGAACTCAGCAATTCACTTTCGAGGACTTTCTTGATCAGCTTCAGCAAATGAAGAAAATGGGACCCTTAAGCCAGATAATGGATATGATACCTGGCATGAATGCCAGCAAGTTAAAAGGTATGGAAGTAGATGATAAAGAGCTTATAAAGGTTGAGGCAATAATTAAATCTATGACCAGAAAAGAAAGACTTGATCCTTCTATATTGAATGGGAGCAGAAGAAAGAGAATAGCCATGGGAAGCGGTACAAAAATTCAGGATGTTAACAAAGTCATTAAGAATTTTGAACAGACAAGAAAAATGATGAAGCAATTTGCTGATATGGAAAAAGGTATTAAGAAAGGAAAAATGAAACTGCCTTTCTTTAGATAGTTTTAAGTTTCAATAATTTTAGAAGGAGGTGAAATAATGGCAGTTAAAATAAGACTAAGAAGAATGGGAGCAAAGAAAGCACCTTTCTACAGGGTTGTAGTTGCTGATTCAAGATCCCCAAGAGATGGTAAGTTTATTGAGGAAATAGGTTACTATAATCCTATAACAGAACCATCAGTAATTAAGATTGATGCTGAAAAAGCAAAGAAATGGTTGGCTACTGGAGCACAGCCTTCAGATACTGTTAAATCATTACTGAAGAAGACGGGAATAATAGAATAGAATCTATTGGGAGTGTTGAGTTTGAAAGATTTGATTGAAGTCATTGCAAAAGCTCTAGTTGATAAACCTGAAGAAGTTAGGGTTAAAGAGATTGAAGGAGACAAATCAATCATCATAGAGTTAACTGTTGCTCCTGAAGATATGGGAAAAGTAATTGGAAAACAAGGCAGAATAGCGAAAGCTATAAGAACTGTTGTAAAATCAGCAGCTGCCAAAACGGATAAGAAAGTCATAGTGGAAATACTATAATATGGAGGCTTGATAGCAACCTCCATATTATAGTCTATTATAGGTGAGAATATGTTGGAATACATCAGCATTGGTCAGATCGTAAATACTCATGGCATAAAAGGGGAAGTAAAAGTATACCCCTTAACTGATGATATAAACAGATTTGATCAAGTGAATCATGTATATGTTGAAGAAGATAATGAATTGAAGGTTCTTCATGTTGCCGGTGTAAAATATATAAAGAATATGGTTATCATCAAGTTCATTGGTATTGATGATGTTAATTCTGCTGAGAAGCTGAGAAATAAGTATATTAAGGTTCATAGGAAGGATACTGTTAAGCTTCCGAAGGATACCTATTTAATCTGTGATTTAATAGGTATCGAAGTAAGGACAGAATCTGGTGAGATTTTAGGAAAGGTAAAAGATGTGCTTCGAACCGGGAGCAATGATGTATTTGTTGTAAAATCAGATGATAGAGAAATTTTAATACCAGGCTTAAAAAGTGTGTTTAAGAAAATTGATATAGATAATGAAGAAATCATTGTTGAATTACCGGAAGGTTTGGTATAGATGAGATTTGATATTATTACCCTATTTCCTGAGATGTTTGAAGCTGTTTTAGGAGTCAGCATAATAGGCAGAGCAAGAAATAAGGGAGCATTAAAATTGAATTTTCACAATCTGAGGGACTATTCCGTAGATAAGCACAGAAGAGTAGATGACTACCCCTATGGTGGCGGACTTGGTATGGTTCTGCAATGCCAGCCTATATTCTCAGCAGTTGAGAAAATAAGTGAAGGTCTTGATGATAAAGCTCATGTACTTCTAATGAGTCCAAAAGGACAGACATTTACTCAAAGCAAAGCTAAAGAGCTTCTACAGTATAATAATATCATCATAATATGTGGACACTATGAAGGCATAGACCAAAGAGTGGTAGATACTCTTGTAGATGAAGAGATATCTATCGGGGACTATGTGCTTACTGGTGGAGAAATTGCAGCAATGGCAGTGGTTGATGCTACTGCAAGGTTATTGCCTGGGGTATTAAAAGAAGAAGACTCACATAATATTGAGACCTTCAGCGATGGATTGTTGGAATATCCGCAATATACCCGACCTGTAGAGTTCAGGGGTATGAAGGTTCCGGAAGTTTTGCTTTCAGGACATCATGAGAACATAGAAAAATGGAGAAAATATCAATCAATAAAAGAAACATATATAAAAAGACCTGATCTTATAAAAAAAGCTACACTGACAAAAGAGGAACAGGAGATTTTAAGCAAAATAATTTTTGAATAAAATAAATTTTCATTTTTATTGCATATAACATATTCATATGATATAATTTCAATGTTAAAACGGGCGGTCCGCTGTCTTAAAGATATGAACGTCTATGAGGGAAGGAGGGACAACATGGATCTGATTAGAATGATTGAGAGCGAACAAATGAAAAAGGATATCCCTGACTTTAATGTTGGTGACACTGTTAGAGTGTTTGTTAAGGTTGTAGAAGGTTCTCGTGAGAGATTACAGGCTTTTGAAGGCTTTGTACTTAAAAGGCAAGGCGGTGGCTTGACAGAGAACTTCACAGTTAGAAGAGTAGCTTACGGAGTAGGCGTTGAAAGAACTTTCCCGATTCATTCGCCTAGAATTGATAGAATTGAAGTTGTTAGAAAAGGTAAAGTTAGAAGAGCTAAGCTTAACTATATGAGACAAAGAACAGGTAAGGCTGCTAAAATTAAAGAAGTTTTATAGGAATATGATGTAAAGGAAGTGATAATGTCTTCCTTTATATTATGAAAGGATGGGGGCTGATATTTATATCAGCCCTTTCTTTAATAAATAGTATATAATACTCTTGGAGAGTGATATTTATGAACATACAATGGTATCCAGGCCATATGGCCAAAGCAAGGAGAAAGATAACAGAAGAATTGAAGCTGGTTGATATCGTCATTGAGTTATTAGATGCAAGAATCCCTATCAGCAGCAGAAACCCAGATGTGGATGAAATAGTAGGAAACAAAAAAAGAATAGTGGTTTTGAATAAAAGTGATATTGCTGATCCACAGGCAAATATTGAATGGAAAAAATACTTTGAACAAAAAGGTATTACACCAATACTGGCAAATGCAGCAAAGGGCACAGGCTTGAAGGATATACTTAAAGAGAGTAAGAAATTAATGAAGGAAGAGATAGACAAGCTAAAAAAGAAAGGATTAAGGCACAAGACCATAAGAGCCTTAGTAATAGGAATACCTAATGTAGGAAAATCTACACTTATTAATAAACTTGCCAACAGAAGCATTGCACAAACAGGGGATAGGCCGGGTGTAACAAAATCAAAGCAATGGATTAGGGTCAACGAAGATTTTGAACTGCTAGACACCCCAGGTATATTATGGCCTAAATTTGATGATGAAAATGTAGGACTAAATCTCGCGTTTACGGGAGCAATTAAGGATGAAATACTTGATATACAAGAATTGTCTAAAAAATTCATATTAAAGGCTTTAAAGGATTTCCCCGATAAATTATATAAAAGATATAATGTTGAACTTGATCCAGACTCAGATGTAGAGATCATAATGAATAAAATAGGGAGGAAAAGAGGTTGCATTCTTCCTGGTGATGAGGTTGATACCAATAGAACGGCTGCATTGATATTGGATGATTTCAGAAGCGGTAGAATTGGTTTCATTACCTTGGAGAAGCCGGAAGATATCCTCTAGAATAATAATGGCTATAAGAATTAAGTATGACGAAAAAGAAAAAAGCAGATTAGAGAAGATGATGCTGTTTGAAAGCAAATGCTTTCACGATGGATACAAATATATTGCGGGCATAGATGAAGCAGGTCGAGGTCCTCTGGCTGGACCTGTTGTTGCTGCTGCAGTAATTCTAGATCCCAATATAGTAATACCAGGTATAAATGATTCAAAGAAACTGTCAGAGGCAAAAAGGGAGTTTCTATATGATGAGATTTGCAATAAAGCCATTTCCATAGGTACCGGTATAGTGGATGAAAAGACAATAGACGAAATAAATATTAAGCAGGCCACATTTATGGCTATGGAAATGGCAATAAGCAATCTAAAGGTTAAACCAGACTGTATTTTGATAGATGCAGAAAAATTAATAAATGTTCCTATACATCAGATTTCTATCGTAAAAGGTGATAGCCTGAGTATTTCCATAGCGGCTGCTTCTATAGTAGCTAAAGTGACAAGGGATAGGATTCTAGGTGAGTATGACAAGAAATACCCACAATATGGTTTTGGAAAGCATAAAGGCTATGGGACAAAACAACATATAGAATCCATAAGAAATTTTGGATTGCTGCCTATACATAGAAGAAGTTTTACCAAGAACATATAGTTGGTGATTATATGAGAGTTACATCAACAAACATAAAGACAAAAGATATACATAGAGAAGAGTTTGTAAGAGCCCTTAAAATTGGTGATGTCTTAAAGGGAAGAGTTGTGGATACAAGGGAAGGAAGAGTAGTCATAAAGCTTTCTTCCCAGCAGAATATTGATGCTGCAATAGACCCAAAAATAGCTGTTGAAAAGGGTTCAATCATTCAATTAGTGGTAACTGATATGAAGGCTGATACTATCTTTGCAAAAATATTAAAGCCAACGGAGAATAAACAACTATCAAATGAAAACATTGCGAATGGACTTCAAAGCCTTGGATTAAGCATAACAGAACAAAATGTAGAAATCCTGAAGGCATTAATAAAGTATAATCAACCTATCAGTAAAGATATTATGGATTACATAAATTACCTGATTAAAACATGCGACTCATTCAGAAATAAAAACATAGAAGAAATCCTGGCTTTAGCATTATCCGAAGATGATATTATTAATACACCTTTGCACAATTTGCCCAGGTTGACCTCTTCTCCAGAAATGGAAAATATAATTGTAAATATTGGGAAAGAAGAAAATATCAGTAGTAATAATGACAGCAATACTTTAAATAATATTATTGGAAAAATAATAGATGACTATAAGCTTGATGGAGGTTTAGCTATCCAACTTAAGCTGCTTGTCCATGAATCGCTGGAAGCTGCTAATGCCATAAAAGAAGCTGACTTAGAAAAACTTTTATTTCTGTTATCCAAAAAAATAGAAGTGACACCAAAAAATCTATTTATATATAGGCAAATAAGCAATAAGAGTCCTATTTTTACCCAATATGTTGATAAAATAATAGAAGGTATGAAAAATATTTCCGACCCAAGGATTCAATCCATTATTTTACGCCTAAATGAGCTTTATCTCAAACCCGAGGAGTTGACTATAGCTGAAAATATTGATAAAAGCAATGAACTTTTAAGAACATTGGCTCAACTTGAAACTATTATAGAAGAGAATAAGAATATGAGCTATGAATTAAAACAAAGTATGATGAATATTAGAGATATGATAAGTTTTATAAAATCAATAAATAATCATGTTAATTATCTATACATTCCCATAATAATAAATGAAAAAAAGACTGATGTCGAGATTTTTGTATTTGAAAGAGGCAATAAAAATAAAAAAGTAGACATATCAAATGCAACCATAGTCATATGCGTTAATATGCCAAGCTTGGGATATATTGAAAGTATTATTGAGATAAGGGGCAAAAATGTAAACATAAGCTTTAAATCACCAGATAAAACAACAGCAGACATGATTAGAAGTTACAGTATAAATCTAGTAGATTCATTAAGTTTCAAAGGATATAACATAAGTATAAAATCAGTTGAGAAGAAGGATAAATCCTTTGATCTACAATCTATTGATGATTTAATGAACCCTAAGACCATTTATGACCTTAATAGTATTGATATGAGGATATGATATGAGCAGGAATAAAAACGAAGTTAAAAAAGCAGCAGCCCTGTCCTATGGAGAAAAAGATGCAGCTCCTAGAATAGTGGCTTCAGGAAAAGGGTTGATAGCAGAAAATATAATAAAAGCAGCAGAGAAAAACAAAGTTCCTGTTTTTCAAAATAATGCTCTGGTGGAAAGCTTGCTAAAACTTGAGTTGGGAAGCGAGATACCGCCTGAATTGTATGTTGTAGTGGCTGAAGTATTGGCATTTATATCATATATTGACAAGGTAAAGGGAGATAGAAATGAATAATAAGTTTTTGGGAGGAATAGGGGAAAAAGCAGCAGCAGAGTATCTGGAGAGTCAAGGATACCGTATTATAGAGAGAAACTACAAGTGTAAGCTTGGTGAAATAGATATAATAGCAGCTGACAAGGATACCGTTGTGTTTGTTGAAGTAAAAACCAGGAGTTCAAATACCTTTGGTCAACCAGGAGAAGCAGTGAACTATCATAAACAGAAAAAAATTGTTCGTATTGCATTGTCATATATAAGTAATAAGAAGCTTTTTAATTGGATGAGCCGCTTTGATGTGGTTGAAGTAATAACAGATAATGATAGGATCATAGATATTAATTTGATTAGGGATGCATTTCAGTATACCGGCAAATACGGCTATTGAGAAAAATGTTTAGAGGAGTAATGTTATGTTTTTAAAAAATGCGCTTGATATATCTCATAGGATTGTAGAAAAAATAGTTTCACAAGGCGATGTGGTTGTTGATGCTACAGCTGGAAATGGTAATGATACAGTCTTTCTTGCGAAGCTTGTTGGAGATGAGGGAAAAGTATTTGCTTTTGATATACAGGATAAGGCTATTGAAAATACTAAAAAAAGGCTTATATATAATAATGTTGAGAAAAGAGTTGTACTTATTAAAGATGGTCATGAGAATATGGATAAGTATGTACCCAATGGTATAAAAGCGGTCATGTTCAATCTAGGGTATCTGCCGGGAGGAGACCATTCAATAGGTACAAAACCCTCCAGCACAATTATGGCAATAGAAAAATCGCTGGAACTTCTTAAGCCTGGCGGGATAATCATGATGGCTGTTTACTATGGGGGAGACAGTGGGTTCGAAGAGAAAGAAGCCATAATGGAGTATGTAAAGTCTATAGATTATAAAAAAGCTGTAGTATTAGTCCACGAGTTTGTTAATCAAATCAACTGTCCCCCTATAGCCATATGCATAGAAAAAATTAGTTGATAATAGATTAAAGCATATATTTTTTATCCAGGGTTCTATGCTGTATAGCTTCTGCTATATGATTCATATTGATATTCTCCGAATAATCCAGATCGGCTATGGTTCTTGCAACTTTCAATATCCTGTTAAAAGCTCTAGCGCTCATGTTATACTTTTCAAAGGCGTTTTTCAGCAGTGTTTTTTCTTTTTGGCCAATTTTACAATACTTATTCATATGCTTGGGTTTTAATTGAGAATTAAAATATATCCCATCTTTAGCATATCTCTTTAATTGTATTTCCCTGGCTTTATTGATCCTCTCTTTGATTGATGAAGAGCTTTCGCTTTTGCTGTCATTGCTTAAATCATTGAATTTCACAGGCTTAACTTCAATGTGAAGATCAATACGATCCATCAAGGGACCGGAAATCTTTCCTATATAATTCTTTATTTGAGTGGCACTGCAACTACAACGATTGCTGTCATCACCGAAGTAACCGCATGGACATGGGTTTATTGATGCTATCAGCATGAACTTGGAGGGATATGTTATAGTTCCGTTTACCCTGGATATTGTTACACATTCATCCTCCAAAGGTTGTCTCAATACCTCGAGAACATGCTTCGGGAATTCTGGCATTTCATCAAGAAATAGGACACCAAAATGAGCCAAGGATACTTCGCCGGGCTTGGGAATTCTTCCTCCTCCTGTTAAGGATGCAGCGGATATTGTATGATGAGGAGATCTAAAAGGTCTCTTAAGAATTAGATTCTCTCCTTCTTTCAACAATCCAGCAACACTATATATCTTTGTAACTTCAAGGCTTTCTTCAAAAGTCATATCAGGAAGAATTGATGGAAGCCGTCTTGCAAGCATTGTTTTCCCAGAGCCTGGAGGACCAACCATGAGGACGTTGTGAGAGCCTGCAGCAGCTATTTCCAAAGCTCTTTTAACCATATGCTGCCCCTTAACATCTTTGAAGTCCCAATCATCTATGTCATTGATTAGTAGATTTTTTGTGGAAAAAACTGTTGGTTCTATATTTAGAGAGCCATTCAAATATTCCACCATTTCTTTCAAATCATTAATGCCTATGATTTCTAGTCCCTTTACCAATGCAGCCTCTTGAGCATTTTCATTTGAAGTGATTACCCTTGAAAATCCTTGCTTTTTTGCTTCCATGCACATAGGCAAAATACCCTTAATTCCCTTTATTGTACCATCAAGTGAAAGTTCTCCCAGAAATATTGTATTCTCTACTGCTTCTTCAGGAAAATACATTGATGACACAAGCAAACCAGCTGCTATTGCAAGATCAAATACGGAACCTTCTTTTTTAATATCTGCAGGAGCGAGATTTATGGTTATTCTTTTATGAGGAAACTGAAGCTCCGAGTTTTTTATTGCTGCTTTTACCCTTTCTTTGGATTCTTTTACCGTAGTATCTGGTAAACCAACAATATCAAAGCCTGGAAGGCCATTTGATAAATCCACTTCAACCTTTACAATATAGCCATTTATTCCATAAATTGAGCAGGAATTAACTTTGTAAATCATCAAATACCCCCAATTTATCATTAGTCTAATATTATATTCCATAAATAAAACAATTTACCTTCTATAAAATTTATTCATGTTACAAGTTTGCACAAATATGGAAGTCAAGTTATTATATAATTGATAAAAATACATTATGAGGTATAATTTTCTTGTAAATAAATTATTATATGGAGGTCAAAATGGAGGACAAGAAATATTGTATATGGTTGTCTGGTTTGCCGCATATAGGTTCTAGAAAATATGTTTCTTTAATAAAATATTTTGGTAGTGCTAAAAGAGTTTTTGAAAGTGATAGAAATGAATTATTAAAATCAGGTATATTAAATGAAAAAATTGTTGATATAATAGTCACTAAAAGAGATATTGATAAAATCCACAGATATCTGAAAAAACTGAAAGAAAATGATATAAAAGTCTATACTATAGACGAAGAGGAATATCCTGAGAACTTGAAAAATATATATGATCCACCTCCTGTATTATATGTTAAAGGCAATCTCCAAGCATCAGATGTTAATTCTATAGCTGTGGTTGGCTCGAGAAAGGCCTCAGATTATGGCCTGAAGACAGCTGAAAAATTGGGGATGGAATTGGCTGAAGCAGGTATAACGGTGGTAAGCGGTATGGCTTTAGGGATTGATTCAGCAGCTCATAGAGGTGCTTTAAAAGCTGGGGGAAGGACTATAGCGGTATTTGCATGCGGACTAAACTTTGTATATCCCAGAAGCGGTTATAACTTAGCGAAGGAAATAATAAAAAATGGAGCTATAATTTCTGAATATCCCCTTGGCATAGAAGCTGTTCCTCAGAACTTCCCTGCTAGAAATAGAATAATCAGTGGAGTCTCAAAAGGTATAGTAATAGTCGAAGCAAATGAAAAAAGTGGCTCATTAATTACGGCTAATTTTGCCCTAGAGCAAGGAAGAGATGTATTTGCAGTGCCTGGTAATATAGGTATGCCTAATAGCATGGGTACCAACGCACTTATAAAGGATGGTGCTAAATTGGTTACATGTGTAAATGATATATTAGAAGAGTATGGAATAGAAGTAAGAGATATCAAGCATACTAATCAGATTGAAGAACTGGATGATATAGATAAATCAATATTGAAATGCCTGGAATCTTCAGGTAAAACCATAGATCAGATTATTGAAGATATGGATATGGATACTGCTATGATAATATCAAAGGTTGTTCAATTAGAAATTAAGGGTATGATTAAAGAAATAAGTAATACTTATTATAGGAAATATTAAATAATTGTGAAATCTTTGATTATATTATTTAGTTCTGTTATAATCTAAATTGATTTTTTAATTGGAGTGAAAAATATTGAAAACAACATTAGTTATAGTTGAGTCACCAGCAAAAGTAAAGACTATAAAAAAGTTTTTGAGTTCTAGTTATAAGGTTGAGGCAACCATGGGACATATTAGGGATTTACCTAAAAGTCAGCTTGGTATAGATGTAGATAATAATTTTGAACCTAAATATATTACTATTAGAGGCAAAGGAAAAACTTTAGAAAAGTTAAGGAAAGAAGCAAAGAGTTGCGACAAAATTTTATTAGCAACAGACCCTGATAGAGAAGGTGAAGCCATTTCATGGCATCTGTCAAAGGTTTTAGGCATAGATCCGATGGATGATTGCAGAATCGAATTTAATGAAATCACAAAAACTGCAGTTAAAAATGCTATAAAGAAGCCAAGAAGTATTAACATGGACTTGGTAGATGCTCAGCAGGCAAGAAGGGTTTTGGATAGGCTTGTAGGGTATAAGATAAGTCCATTGCTTTGGAAAAAGGTAAAAAAGGGTCTAAGCGCAGGTAGGGTTCAATCTGTTGCGGTAAAGCTTGTTTATGATAGAGAAGAAGAAATAAGAGCCTTTGTACCGAAAGAATACTGGGATTTGAATGCAAAACTTCTTGATAACAAATCAAAAAAGACTATAGAGGCAAAATTCTATGGGAATAAAGAGAATAAGATAGAAATAAATACACAAGAAGAAATGGATGCATTGCTGAAGAGTTTAGAAGGACAAGAGTACAAGGTTGCTAAAATAAAAAAAGGCGAAAAGAAAAGAAACGCTCCTTTACCCTTTACTACCAGCAGTTTGCAGCAGGAGGCTTATAGAAAATTAGGTTTCTCTACTAAAAAAACAATGATGATAGCCCAACGACTATATGAAGGTATAGATATAAAAGGCGAAGGTACAGTTGGTTTGGTGAGCTACATCAGAACAGATTCCACAAGGTTATCTGAAGAAGCAAGAGCAGATGCAAAGCAGTTTATAATTGATAGATATGGTGAGAAGTATTATAGAAAGAATAATCTTCAAGTAAAATCCAGTAAGAAAGTGCAAGACGCTCACGAAGGAATAAGACCTACATCAGCTTTTAGGGAACCAAATTTGATAAAAGATTCATTGGAAAAAGATCAATATAAACTATATAACTTAATATGGACAAGATTTATTGCCAGCCAAATGGAGCCAGCTATATACGATGTTGTAACAATTGATATTACTGCGGGGGATTATATATTTAGAGCTACTGGTAGCAGTATCAAATTTCTTGGATTTATGCTGGTATATACTGAAGGCAAAGATGAAAAAGAAGAAGAAAAGGATATAATTCTGCCTGAAATAAATGAGGGTCAGATTTTGAAACTCAAGAAACTTGAACCGAAGCAGCATTTTACAGAACCGCCACCGAGATATACAGAGGCAACATTGGTAAGGGCTTTAGAAGAGAAGGGCATAGGCAGACCCAGTACTTATGCGCCAATAATATCCACAATATTAGCCAGGGGTTATGTAGTAAAAGAAAAGAAGTATCTTAAAACAACTGAACTGGGTGAAGCTGTAACAAAGCTTTTAATAGACAATTTTAAGGATATTATTAATGTAGAGTTTACAGCTAATATGGAGAGAGATTTGGACAATATTGCTGATGGTGAGGAAAAATGGATTGATGTTATAAGGAAGTTTTACATGCCATTTGAGAAAGCATTAGAAATAGCGGAAGAAAGCATAGGGAAAATAGAGATTCCTGATGAAGTGAGCGATGAGGTATGTGAGTATTGTGGAAGAAACTTAGTTTATAAAATGAGTAGATATGGCAAATTTCTTGCATGCCCAGGTTTTCCAGAATGCAGAAATACAAAGGCTATTGTTGAAAACACAGGTATAAAATGTCCTAAATGCGACAGTGGACAATTGATTGCCAGAAAGACAAAAAAAGGTAGAAAGTTCTATGGATGCAGCAATTATCCTAGCTGCGATTTTACTAGTTGGGATGAGCCTACAAAAGAAGTTTGTCCTAAGTGTGGGAGCCATTTAGCTAAAAAGCAGAATAGCAAGCAAAATATATTGAAATGCTTAAATAAAGAATGTGATTTTGAGAAAAAAATAGATAAGTGAGTGTAAAGCCTTTAATAAAAGTAAAAGTTATTAGTACTAAGCATATGATAATAGTGAGCATATTGGTATAAAAATGATATATTAATAAATATTGATTAATAATAATTGTTATGTTATTATGTACTTTGATGGGCTTTTAGATTTGTAAGAATATTCAAAATATTAGCAATGATGTCAACTGGAGGAATTTTATGTTTAACGGGACAACCATAGCTGGGGTCTTAAAAAATGGTAAATGTGCAATTGCTGGTGATGGACAGGTTACTTTAGGTCAAAATACTATTATTAAATCTACAGCCAAAAAGATTCGTAGGTTATATAATGGTAAAGTTTTAGTTGGTTTTGCAGGGTCTGTATCAGATGCATTTGCTTTATCAGAAAAATTTGAGGAAAAATTAGAACAATATGGAGGAAATCTTAAAAGAGCTGCTGTGGAATTAGCCAGAGAATGGAGAAAAGATAAAGTACTTAGAAATTTGGAGGCTATGTTGATAGCTGCAAACAATGAAACACTGTTGGTTATCTCCGGTGGAGGAGAAGTTATAGAGCCGGATGAAGGATTTATTGCAATAGGCTCAGGTGGGAATTATGCATTAGCTGCAGCAAAAGCTTTATATTATAATACAGAACTTAGTGCAGAGGAAATAGCTAAGAAATCTCTTGAGATAGCTGCATCTATATGTGTCTATACTAATAGCAATATAATTGTAGAAGTGGTCTAGGAGGTTTTTTATGATTGAATTGACTCCAAAACAAATAGTAGAAGAGCTGGATAAGTATATAGTAGGGCAGAAAGGTGCAAAAAAGTCTGTAGCTGTTGCATTAAGGAACAGATATAGGAGGAACCAATTACCGGATGATATAAAAAGTGAGATTACTCCTAAGAATATTCTAATGATAGGCCCCACTGGGGTTGGGAAAACTGAAATAGCAAGAAGGCTTGCTAAGCTTGTTAATGCCCCTTTCATAAAGGTAGAAGCAACTAAATTTACCGAAGTTGGATATGTAGGTCGTGATGTAGAGTCTATAATTAGAGATATTGTTGAAACATCAATTCGTATTGTTAAAGCAGAAAAAAGCCAAGAAGTAAATGAAAAGGCATTTGAAGCTGCGGTAGACCACTTAGGAAAAGTATTAGTGCCATCATTAAAAAAGGGCAGGAGGGATAACAACCCTTTTGAAGCTTTGTTTAATTATCAGTCCAAAGAAGATGAAGTGCAAGATGATGATGACGAAAAGATAATAATGAATAGATTTTATATAAAAGAAAAGATAAGAAGAGGAGAACTGGACGATCAGATTGTTGAGATAGAGGTAGAAGATAATTCATCATCTACCATTGATATGTTTTCCGGAGTTGGCATTGAACAAATGAGCATAAATATTCAAGATATGCTTGGTAATATATTTCCGAAAAAAATTAAGAAAAAGAAGATGACAATAAAAGATGCACTCAAGATACTTACCCAGCAAGAGGCACAGAAATTAATAGATATGGATGCTGTAATTGATGAAGCCATAATCAGAGCTGAAGAAAGAGGCATTATTTTTATTGATGAAATAGATAAAATTGCAGGAAAAGATTATTCAGGAGGTCCTGATGTTTCGAGGGAGGGAGTACAAAGAGACATACTTCCTATTGTTGAGGGAAGCACAGTAATGACAAAGTATGGGCCAGTAAAGACAGATCATATGTTATTCATTGGAGCAGGTGCATTTCATGTTTCAAAGGTAACGGATCTGATTCCTGAGCTCCAGGGACGCTTTCCTGTAAGGGTAGAATTGACCAGTTTAACAAAGGAAAATTTTAAAGAAATATTGACTAAAACCAATAATGCCCTGATAAAACAGTACAAAGCATTGTTATCAACAGAAGGCCTAGAAATAGAATTTGAAGAAGAAGCAGTCGATGAAATAGCAGAGATCGCAGCTATAATGAATGAGCAAACAGAGGATATTGGAGCAAGACGGCTATATACTGTTATGGAAAAGCTATTCGAAGAATTGTCCTTTAATGCTTCTGAAATTGAAGAAAAGCAGTTCATCATTACAAAAGAGTATGTCAGAAAAATATTATCTAGCAATTTAAGAGAAAAAGATACTAACAGATATATCATATAAAGTAGGAGGAATTTTTGAATGACATTATTGGAGAAAGTAAGGAAAGTTAATAAAGTATTACAAATGACAGGGCCACAACCTGTATCTTTTAAAGAACTATGCAGCATAATAAGCGAAGTTTTGAATGCAAATGTGTATATCATAAGCAAAAAAGGCAGGGTTCTAGGCTATGGCCTCTGTAGAGCTATGGAGTGTAGCATTGTCAATAATGAAATACTAGCAGACAGGAAATTTCCCGATGACTATAATGATAGATTACTGAGTGTTACAGAAACACAAGCAAATATTGAAAAGACGGATAATCTTTGTGTAGTAGATAATAGCAAAGTATGCACCATGGACTTTAGATATTCTACAATTGTTCCAGTCTATGGCAGTGGGGAAAGATTAGGTACCATTATGCTAGGTAAGTTTGAAGATAAGTTTATCGAAGAAGACTTGGTAGTGATGGAATATTCAGCAACAGTTGTAGGCATGGAAATGCTTCGCTCTAAACAAGAGGAAATAGAAGAGGAAGCAAGGAAAAAAGCAGTAGTACAAATGGCAATAAGCACATTGTCCTATTCAGAACTTGAAGCAGTAGAACACATATTTAAAGAGTTAGGTGGAAACGAAGGTTTACTAGTAGCAAGCAAAATAGCTGATAAAGTTGGGATCACAAGATCGGTAATAGTAAATGCCTTAAGAAAATTTGAAAGTGCAGGAGTTATTGAGTCTAGGTCTTTAGGAATGAAAGGAACCCATATAAAAATATTGAATGATAAACTGATTGATGAGCTGAAAAAACTTGGATAAAGCATTTATAAAAAAGTAAGATAGAGCAAATCTATCTTACTTTTTTATTGTATAAAATACTCTCATATTTTATTGCAAACACCATCTGATTAAATAATATTCTTTTATTTTTTCCAAAAAATGCCAATAAAGCTTATTGGAAAATGTATTATTTGCATTATTTTGTAAAATAAATAGAACTTTGCGACCATTTACTCGATAAAATAAAATATTTATAATAGAATATAAGTTGAAATTTATCGTATAATAATGTATTTTATCATTATATTATTAATTATATCGAAAATTATACTATTATATTCTGTTTACTTAAAGGAAAACCATAATTTGTGTCGAAGTAAAAATATTTAGGAAATATAAGGGGATGGTTCAATGATAGATAAAATTAACCGACAAACTGGTTTGTTAGAAAGAGCTTTGGATGCATGCTGGGTTAAGAACGAAGTAATATCAAATAATATAGCAAATGCAGAGACTCCTGGGTATAAGAAGTTTAAAGTATATTTTGAAGCATCACTTAATGAAAAGAAAAGCCAGTTCCATATTGCATCTATACATAAAAATCCTAAATTTCTGCCTATTGGTAAAGATAGGCTTTTATCAAATGAAATAATAGTCAGAAGAGATTTAAGCACTTCTATGAGAAGAGACGGTAATAATGTAGATATTGATGAAGAAAACGCAGAATTGGCCAAGAATTCATTACAATACAATATATTATCAAATCAGTTATCCAAAGAGCTTGGCTTGATTAAACAGGCAATTAATGAAGGGAGGTAGGGTATTTTGGGTTTATTTGATTCAATAAATATTAGTGCTTCAGGATTGACAGCCGAAAGACTTAGAATGGATATTATATCACAAAATATCGCTAATGCAAATACTACCAGAACATCTAATGGGTTACCTTATAGAAGAAAAATGGTCATATTCAAAGAAGCGGATATAGAAAAGCCTTTTAGCAGTTATTTATCAATTGCTCAAGGAAATGTAATAAAGTCAGGTGTTAAGGTAAGTGGAATTATTGAAGATAAATCTGAATTTAAATTAGTATACAGTCCTGGCCATCCAGATGCAGATGAAAATGGATATGTAAAGATGCCTAATGTAGATATTATGGTAGAAATGGTTAATATGATTTCAGCCACAAGAGCATATGAAGCTAATGTCACTTCAATAAATTCTACAAAGAGCATGGTCATGAAAGCTCTTGAAATAGGTAGAATATAGCGGGAGGATAGAACTTTGAGAATAGATTTTATTAATACGAATAATTTAAAGCTTCTTGATACATTAGGCAGTAGTGATAATAAAAATAATTTGTCTTTCAGTGAGATGTTGAAAGATAGTATTCAAAAAGTTAATCAATTACAATTAGAGTCCCAGAATTTAAATAATCAATTAGTAGCTGGAAATATAGATAATGTTCATCAGGTTGTCATAGCATCACAAAAAGCAGAATTAGCACTTCAGTTTACATTACAAGTAAGAAACAAGATTTTAGATGCATATAACGAGATTATGCGCATGTCCATTTAATTGAGAGGTGATTGATTAAATGGGTGAGGCAATCAAGAAAATGAGGGATAACCTGAATGAGTTTTGGCAGGGACTTGATAAAGGACAAAAAATAAGAATTGCAATTATATCTATAATATCAATATTGCTTATAGCTAGCATAGGCGTATTTTCATCTATGCCAAGGTATCAGGTTTTGTATCCAAATCTTGATGCTAAGGATGCAGGTGAAATAAGGAACAAGCTAGAGGAAATGAGAATCCCTGTTAAAGTTGATGGAACTACTATACTAGTGCCCAAGGAAAAAGTGGATGAAGCAAGGATAAACCTTGCGATGGAAGGTCTACCTCAGAACGACATCGTGTTTCCTGAAATGCTTAAATCTTCTTTTAATGATACATCCCAAGATAAAAGGATGAGAGAATTAATATACATGCAAAACATCATAGCCAATGGAATAAAATCTTTGGATGGTGTTGAATGGGCACAGGTAAACTTATTTATTCCAGATGACAATGTATTTGTTTTGGAGAGCAATAAACAGGAATCCAGCGCCAGTGTGATTGTTAAGACTAAAGCCGGATATCCTGGTCTGGATCAAGCCCAAGTTGATGGAATTGCTCAGTACATATCTAAAAGCGTGAAAGGATTAAAAGAAGAAAACATATCTATAATTGATGAGACCGGTCGATCCTTAAAGACGGAAGGGATGGCTTTCAATGCTAAGGTTAATACGCAGATGGAGATACAAGAAGCTACTAGGATAAATATACAAAACAGCATTAAAAAGTTTTTAGAATCAGTCTATGGGGTTGGTAATGTTAATGTTATGGCCACTGTGAAGCTCAATTTTAGTGAAGAAGTAAAAACTGAAAAAAAGTTTGAAGCACCAGATAATAGTGATGATAATGCTGGACTTATAAGAAGCATGGAAGAAACCAATAAGGAATCGACTAATACTGGCACTGGCGGTGTACCAGGGACTGATAGCAATATTGAAATTCCAACATATGAACAAATAGACGAATCAGAATCAACTTATAGTGAATCCAGCAGAATAGTAAATTATGAGATAAACGAGATTCACAACCAAATTGTTAAGGAAAAAGGATATATTGAGAATTTGTCATTATCTATATTAATTGATAATAATGCCAAAATAGAGAGAAAAGCACTTAGATTGAAGTTGTCTGATGAAAAGTTTAAAAAAATGTCTTTAATAGATATTGAAAAAATGTTAAATAATCCAAATGACGATTTATATGATCCTACTTTAACTATTGACGATGAAGAAAAAGAAAATATAAAAGCTCTAGCAATAAAAGCTGTTGAAGGTTTAGTTGTAAATAAAGCAGATGAATCAAATATAAATATAACAGAAAATATTCATGTTATGGCTATGGATTTTGATACCACATTAAAGGATCAGGTGGAGAATGCAATAGCCAAAGAGGCTGAGCAAAAAAGGAATCAAATGTTATTAATGCTAGGTGCTGCCATAGCTGCCATATTGGTGTTTGGGGGAGCTATGATAGTTCTGATGAAAAGAAGCAAGAAAGAAGAAGTCGAAGATGATATTGGAATTGCTTTAAGTAAAATAGAAGAGGCTTCAGAATTAAGTGATATTGACTTAGAGGACAGAAATGAAGTAAAGAAAAAGGTCGAGAAGTTTGTTTCCCAGAAGCCGGAGCAAGTAGCGCAGTTGCTAAAAACTTGGTTGAATGAGGAATAAGAGGGAGTGATGGTATGAGCAGGACAGGCAAGGGTCAATTCAGTGGGTTACAGAAAGCGGCTATTTTGCTCATAGCAATTGGTCCTGAGAAATCTGCTCAAGTGTTTAAGCATTTAAAAGAAGAAGATATTGAGCAGCTAACTCTGGAAATTGCAAATATGAGGACTGTTGCTCCTGATGATAAAGAAGAAGTTCTTAATGAATTCTATCAGATATGCTTAGCCCAGGAGTATATATCAGAAGGTGGTATATCCTATGCTAAAGAAATTTTAGAAAGAGCTCTTGGAAATCAAAAGGCTTTAGAGGTGATAAATAAACTGACGGCTTCTCTGCAGGTAAGACCCTTTGACTTTGTAAGAAAAGCAGATCCTTCCCAGCTTTTGAACTTTATACAAGGCGAGCATCCCCAAACCATTGCACTTATTCTTTCATATCTAAAACCTCAGCAAGCTTCGGCAATATTGTCTGCACTTTCTCCGGACAAGCAGTCTGATGTAACAAGAAGGATAGCAATGATGGACAGGACATCACCTGAAGTAATAAAAGAAATAGAAAGAGTATTAGAGAAAAAGTTATCTTCAATGATCAGCCAAGATTATACATCTACAGGTGGTATTCAGGCAGTAGTTGATATATTGAATACTGTAGATAGAGGTACAGAAAAGAATATTATGGAAACTCTTGAACTACAGGATATTGAACTGGCAGAAGAGATCAAGAAGAGAATGTTTGTATTTGAAGATATTATCACCCTTGATAATCGATCTATTCAAAGGGTTATCAGGGAAGTTGAAAACGGAGATTGGGCACTTGCATTAAAGAGTTCAAGTGAAGAAGTATCTAAAGCAGTATTCTCTAACATGTCAAAACGATTAGCTGAAATGATAAAGGAAGACATGGAGTTTATGGGACCTGTTAGATTAAGAGATGTAGAAGAGGCACAGCAGAAAATTGTAAATGTTATTAGAAAGCTTGAGGATGCAGGAGAAATTGTAATATCTAGAGGTGGAGGCGATGAGATAATTGTATAAAGTATATAAATCTCAAAAAGTAAGTATTGGTATGCCTAAGCCACTGATAAACAAGGTAGAAAACATAAAACTAGATATAGTTAAGAATGATGAGAGTATAGATGACAAGAATGATTCCAGTGAGTATGACAGAATCATCAAAGAAGCCCGTGAGATGTATGCTAGTATATTAAAAGAAGCTAATGAGGAAGCAAATAGAATTATTAAAGAGAAATATGATGAAATGGAAGAACTTAAGAAAAAAGAATTGGAGGAAGCATACAAAAAGGGTTTTAACAAGGGATATGAAGAAGCGAAGGCAAAAACCAAAGATATTATAAAAGAAGCTCAGAGCATTAAAAAATCTCTAGATGATAGAAAAGAGAGCATATATAGGGAAGCTGAAGAAGAAATAGTCGAACTCATTTTGAATTCGGTAAAAAAGATAATAGGAAATGAGATTCAGCAAAACAAGGATATAATTATCTCACAAATAAAGATAGCACTTGAAAAATGTACATATAGGGATAAAGTGGCTATAAAAGTTAGCAGTGAAGATTATCCTAATGTGCTCGTTAAGAAGCATATTATTGAATCATTGGTTGAAGGAATATCAGAGTTGGAAATAATCGAAGACAAGTTTTTAAAAAAAGGTGATTGTATTGTAGACACACCATCAGGAGAAGTCAACTCAAGCATTGAACTTCAGCTTGAGCAATTACAAAAAGCTTTTTATTTTGCATTGAGGAATGAGTGGTAGTTTTGATGAGTCTTGACTTATCCAAATATAAGAAACTAATAAACACTAAAGATTTTATTAGATACAGCGGAAGAGTATCTCAAGTAATAGGACTTACTATAGAATCTGTAGGTCCTGCTGTCAATTTAAATGAATTGTGTACTATTGTAAATGTAAAAGATAATAAAACTGTTTTGGCGGAAGTGGTAGGATTTAGAGGAAACATTGTCAGTTTAATGCCCTTAGGATCTTTAGATGGAATAGGTCCTGGAAGTCAAGTTGTAGCAACTGGCAAAAGTATGCATGTTCCTGTCAGCAATAGTCTATTGGGCAGGATTATTGATGGATTAGGGCAGCCTATGGATGGCAAAGGAGCTATTGAAGACAGCTCATTGTATTCAATATACAATGAACCTCCAGATCCGCTTTGTAGGAGCATTATCAATACACCCCTTCCTATAGGTATCAAAGCTATTGATGGATTATTGACCATTGGAAGAGGACAAAGAATAGGTATTTTTGCTGGAAGTGGTGTGGGTAAAAGCACATTGCTTGGCATGATTGCAAGGAATACAACTGCTGACATCAATGTAATATGCTTAATCGGTGAAAGAGGAAGAGAGGTTAATGAGTTTATAAAAAATGATTTACAAGAGGAGGGCTTAAGAAGATCTGTAGTTGTTGTAGCCACTTCAGATCAACCTCCTTTAATTAGATTAAAATCAGCCTATGTTGCTACAACCATAGCAGAATATTTTAGAGATCAGGGTAAGGATGTTTTGCTCATGATGGACTCCCTTACCAGGTTTGCTATGGCTCAAAGGGAAATAGGACTTTCTATTGGTGAACCTCCTGTATCAAGAGGATTTACACCATCAGTATTTTCAGTGCTGCCAAAGCTTCTTGAGAGAACAGGCACATCTGATAAAGGTTCTATTACAGCTTTTTATACTGTGCTTGTTGATGGTGATGATATGAATGAACCAATAACAGATGCAGTTCGCGGAATTCTAGATGGACACATTGTTTTATCTAGACTTTTGGCCAATAGAAATCATTACCCTTCCATTGACATTCTTGCAAGTGTAAGCAGATTAATGACCAATATAGTAGATAACCACCACCATGATTTAGCAAATGAGATTAAGAAGATATTATCTATATATAAAGATGCGGAAGACTTAATAAATTTAGGGGCCTATCAAAAAGGAAGCAATAAAAAAATTGATTTAGCTATAGATAAGATAGATAGTATAAATCAATTTCTAACCCAACCTACAAATGAGAAAGTAAGCTTTGAGGATTCTATACATATTATGGAAAAAATATTGAGTTAGGTGATTGTTTTGGCAACATATAAGTTTAAGTTTCAAAAGGTGCTTGAGTATAGAAAGAGCATGGAGGATCAAAAGAAGAGTAAGTTAAGCATAAGCATAAAAAGATACCAAAGAGAGAAGGAAGATCTTAACAAGTTATATGACCGATTGAACAACAGCAATCACATACTGTATCAGAAGGCAAGCAATGGAACTACAATCGCAGAATTAAGAGATATTTATGAGGAACAGGTATTTTATAGAGAAGGAATTAAACATAAAACTAACTCAGTTATCAAGGCAGAAGAAGAAGTAAAAAAAAGCAGACAGGAGCTTATAAAAGCTATGCAAAACAAAAAAACAATGGAAAAATTAAATGAAGTATATTATAACAGTTTTCAAGCTGGTGAGCAGCGCAAATATGAAAAGAATATTGAAGAAATAGTATCATATAAGGAAAGCAGGAAGTAATGGAGGGTGACATTATGCAGCAGGTTGAGAAAAAGAATATAAAAACTACAAAAAAGAATATCAAGCTGCAAAATTTCTTCCTAATATTGACGATAATACTTTTAACAACAATAATTGTCGTGGGAGGTATACTATTATTCAATATAGGAGGAGCAAAATCTTCAATATTAAACTATATGTCAACTTGGCCTGTGATTGGCAATGTTATTAAACCTGTTGCTGAAAATAAAACACCGGAAGAAATACAGCTAGATATGATTAAAAAGGAAAAAAATGATTTGGAAACAGCAAAAAAGCTGCTAAACGAAAAAGAAAAAGAACTGGAAGAGAAAGCGAATGAACTGGCAAGCAAGGAAGAATATTTGAAGGAAAGGGAGACCGAATTAGAAGAAAAACTTGAAAGAGTAAACACTAGTTTGAGCAGTATTGCTGAACAAGTAGAATATCTAGAAAAGATGGACTCATCAAAGGCAGTGCAAATATTATCAAATATGGAAAGCAAGGATACAGTAGTGCAAATAATAAGAAATATGAAAAAGGAAAAAAGCAGTTCAATTTTGATGCTCATGGATCCATTGCATGCAGCCCAAATATTAGAAGAAATTGGGGAACCAGAAGGCATCAATTAACATAAATAAAGGTGAAAGGGGGTGATAGAGTTGAACATGATAGATTTTTCAGGCTTAATTAGTAGCAAACCTATCAATAATAAAATAAGCTTTAAACCAAATCTAGATATCAATAACACTGACTACAAAACAATTATGGAGAAAGCCCTGGAACATAGAAAAAATTTACAGCAGCCTAAAGAACGAAGACTATCTCAAAATGATGATAGCAGCTATAATGATGTAGATATATCAACGTATAGAGGTGAAGATAGCAAAAAAAATAAGGGGCTAAAGCTTGGGAATGAGCAAAGATATCCTGTATATGGGACAGATACAAGCAGAGAGATTACAGTGAAGGATAAAGAGACTTCAGAGATGGGTATAGATTCAAAAGACATTGAGACAGAAGTAAAAAGCTTGACTGACTCAATTCTGACTATGATGGCTGGATTGTTGAACTTGGAACAACAGGATATAAAAGAGGTTAGGGAGACTCTTTTTAATGAGATCAATCATTTAGATAATGTTAAGATAACAGAGGTTGATTTAATAGAAAAAATATCCACCATCATCCAAAATAATGAGCTAATAGGGAAAGCAGAGATTGATAAGGCAATTGAAATGATTAAAACTTTAGAACTGGATGAAACTTTTCTAGCAGATGAACAAGATTATTACAGCTTATTACCCGCCAATGACAAAGAATTAAAAAAGCCTGATAAAAATGAGAAATGGAACAATACAAAGATTTTGGATGTAGCTATGAAAAATAGTCAAGCTAAAACTGCCAAAGCATTGGAAGTAGATGAAGCAAATAGTCACATTACTGAAGCAAAAGAGGAAGAAATAAAGGATATTGAGACCAAGCTAAATAATAAATCTGATTTAATTGAGGATGCCTATACACAAAATGGATTAAAGGTGAAGTTAAAGGACATAGAATTTGTAGATACATATGATGATTTAAATAATCAAATAAACAATATGGGAACTGAATACTCAGCAATAGATGGAAAAGACTTCGATGTTGCTAACACATCGGAATCCTTGCAAAAGAGTTCTACTATTAATAAAACCGAGTTCATTAATAGGGAAGAGTTATTCGGTCAAATCCTCGAAATCAGTGAAGTTATTAATGATGAAAGTATTTCTGAAATAAAAATAAAGCTGAAGCCCGATTCCTTGGGAAAACTGACTATAAGACTGGTTATGGAAAATGGTGAAATAACTGCAAGATTCATCGCAGAAAATCAAAG
Source organism: Lutispora sp. (assembly GCF_041687175.1). Lineage (NCBI taxonomy): Bacteria > Bacillati > Bacillota > Clostridia > Lutisporales > Lutisporaceae > Lutispora > Lutispora sp. The sequence goes on along the minus strand of NZ_JAWLCK010000001.1, from coordinate 44,961 downwards.
AGTGAAAGAAACCATTGAATCTAACTTTACAGAGCTTAAGGATGCTTTAAACCAGAAGGGAATTAATATACAGAACTTAAGTGTGTCTATAGGCAACCAGGGCAGATGGGGATATGAAAATCAGAATTTACGAGCTTGGAATAACAGCAATAAAAGAAATGCATACATCGGTGATGTGGAAGGGGAATTAGAGGAGAATATCATGGTATATGACAATCCCTATAATATTAACGAAGGCTACCTTGATATAAGGGTATAGGAGGTGAAAAAGTGGGCGTAAATGGTGTTACAGGTAATACAAACACAGTATACAGTAACAATAAAGCAAAAGAATACACTGATTCTTTAAACAAGGATGCTTTTTTAAATCTGTTAGTAACTCAACTGAGATACCAAAATCCTTTAGAACCAATGGATGACAAGGAATTTATATCCCAGATGGCTCAATTCACAAGCTTAGAACAAGCACAAAATACAAACAAGATTGCAAGGCTCAATTCAGCATATGGGATGGTTGGCAAATTGATAAGCGCAACCATAAGCAGTGAAACCGGCGAGTTACAGGATGTAACAGGGATTGTTGATAGCGTTAGAATAGTTGGAGATGAAGCTTATCTGGTGGTAGATTCAAAAGAAATACCCTACGAGTCTGTTAATGAGGTAGCAGATTTAATAAACGCTGTGGAACAAAATAGCATAATGCTGCAGAATATTAGATTCAATATGGCATATAGCATGCTGGGAAAAGAAGTAAAAGCTAAAAGAGATGGTGTTGAAATAACCGGAACAGTAGAATCAATTAAAAGCGTAGAAGGCAACATTAAATTAGTTGTAGGTGAATATGAACTATCCCTCGATGAAATTTACGAAGTTAGATGAGAAACTGTTGAGGTGATATCATGAACGATTTTAAGATAAACATAAACAGAAACATAATACCTGTTGGCAGTAACAATAAAATCAATACCCAGGACAAGCCTTCCATCAAGCAGAATATTGGTTTTGAGAATATCTTATATGAAAAGATAAAGCAGCATGAGAGTGTTAAATTTTCAAAACATGCACAAGAGAGACTTATGTCAAGAAATGTAAAGCTTTCTCAAAACGATATAGATAATATTAATAAAGCTGTTGAAAAAGCAGCAAAAAAGGGTGTAAAGGATACCTTGATAATTCTGGGCAGTACCGCATTGATAGCCAATGTGAAGAGTAAAACAATTATTACTGCAGCAACAGAAGAGTCTTTAAAGGATAATATTTTTACTAATATTGATGGAGCCATAATTATATAAGCCGGACCTTTTATAGGAGGCTTAACCCTTCTGAACGACAGATGAAGGGATATTAAAGCAAACAGGAGGTCGAATATTCTATGATGAGATCTATGTTTTCAGGTGTATCAGGGCTGAGAGCCCATCAGCTGAAAATGGATGTAATAGGCAACAATATATCAAATGTGAATACCGTTGGTTTTAAAAGCCAAAGAGCAACCTTCCAGGAGGTTTTTAACCAGACCATAAAAGGTGCAAGCTCGCCTCAACTTGGAAGAGGAGGCACTAACCCTCAGCAAATAGGTTTAGGAATTTCATTATCATCAATTGATACTTTCCATATCAGGGGTGCTGTTCAAAGAACTGACAATAACACTGATTTGGCTATCAACGGTGACGGGTTTTTTATACTTTCCAATAGCAGTGATTTTCTAAACAGAACATATACGAGAGCAGGAAATTTTAAATTGGATGAATACGGCAATTTAGTTGCTTCAAATGGTTACAGAGTGCTTGGCTATATGGAAGATGAAGAAAGGAATCCTGCTCCAGATGGATCTACAGTGTTGAAAGGTGTTATGGAAGGTATTGTAATATCAAAATCCAAATCCTTCCCAGCTATGGCTACAGATAGTGCCACAATGGAAGGAAATTTGGATAAAGATATAGCAAGAATACCTATGTATGAAGAAGATGGTACAACACTTTCTGATCCTTCTGATTATATTAGCATTGCTGCTGATAAATCATTGGAGTTTAGTGGTGGTGTAAAGTTTAGAGAAACAACTTCGGTTTTCTATGATAGCTTAGGAGGACAGCATAAGGTTAAGTTTACATTTATTCGAGGATTGGCAGATGGTTCAACTGTAGGCAGCGATAATGAATGGGGTGTAATAGTTCAAAATTTAGATGATATGAGTTATTTTGCTAAAGATGATACTACTACTGTAAGTGACCCGCCAACTCTTGATGAAATTGTAATTCCGATTAAGTTTGATTCAGATGGTAAATTAATTACTAATGATCCCGATAAGGTTAGTAAAATCACACTGGTGATACCGGGACAAGATGCAGATGGAAATCAGATATTTGACGATATGGAGATTGATGTAAATTTTGAAGGCTTAACCCAGTTTGCAAATGATTCAACTGCATCAATAACAAACAAGAGTGGTTACCCACAGGGCTACCTGGATACATTCAGCATTGGTCAGTCAGGAGAAATTTTTGGGATATTCACCAATGGCCAAAGCAGAGTTATAGGACAGATAGCCTTGGCAGCATTTAAGAATCCAGCAGGATTGGAGAAAACATCAGAAAATATGTACCAGGTTAGCCCAAACTCTGGAGAACCTATATACGGCATTCCAGGCAGCAGCGGGTTAGGAGCTTTAAATCCAGGGACTTTAGAGATGTCCAATGTTGATATATCAGCCGAATTTACAGAGATGATAACTACCCAGAGAGGCTTCCAAGCCAACTCCAGAATTATTACTACATCTGATGAGATGCTTCAAGAGTTAGTTAATATGAAGAGATAATGAGGTAATAGTCCCTGGGCTGTGCCCAGGGACTATATAAAAAGGATGCGATTAGATGATTAAAGTTACAAGGTTAAATGGAAAAGAATATTATATAAACTTTGACTTAATTGAAATAATTGAAGAAACACCAGACACTGTAATTACTCTGAGGGATGGGAAAAAATATGTAGTTTTAGAAAAAGCAAGTGAAGTAATTGATAGAATTATTGAATTTAAAAGAAGAGTGTTTACTAATGAAGATTTATTAATAAAAGATTAAGTGTGAAAAGAGGTGCAGTTAATTGGACATAGCATCTTTTGCCGGACTGATATTAGGATTATTCTTTATAGTATTTTCTATATTAGCCAGCGGCAATATAATGGGTTATATAGATTTTAATTCTGTACTTATTACTTTTGGAGGTACTTTTTCAGCTGTTGTTTTTGCGTTTCCATTAAGCAGCATAAAAGATGCTCTAAAATCAATTAAATATGTATTCTTTTATAAACACTACGACTCGGATGACATTATTAAATCTATTATAGATCTGGCTAATATAGCAAGAAAGGAAGGGCTTCTTGCGTTAGAGGAAGCAGCTATGCAAATTGAGGATGAGTTCTTGCAAAAAGGTATTATGCTTATAGTAGATGGAACCGATCCGGAACTTGTGAGGAATATTTTAGAAACTGAATTGGCTTTCATAGAAGATAGACATAAAGGAAATCAGAATGTATATGAAGTCATGGGAGCGTTAGGACCAGGTTTTGGTATGATTGGAACTCTCATAGGCTTGATAAACATGCTGGCTAATCTTACAGATCCTTCTTCCGTGGGACCAAATATGGCAGTAGCAATTGTTACAACATTTTATGGATCATTAATAGCTAATTTGTTCTGCACTCCGGTTGCTAACAAACTTAGAATTAGAAGTTCTCAGGAAATACTTCTAAAAGACGTGATGCTTGAGGGTATGCTTTCAATACAAGCTGGAGAGAATCCGAGAATAATTGAAGAAAAGCTAAAAGCCTTTTTATCTCCAACGATAAGAAAAAATATGAAAAAAGAGAAAGAACAAAATGAGGGAGTTGAATAATAATGGCAAGAAGAAAGCCTGAAGATAGCAACAAAGGCTCCCCAGAATGGATGACCACTTATGGAGATCTTGTAACTTTATTGCTTTGTTTCTTTGTTTTGTTATTCTCTTTTTCTACAATCGATAACAATAAGTTTAAGGCTATTATACAATCTATGCAAGGTTCTTTGGGTGTGTTGGATTCAGGAGTCATTGTACAGGTAGACCCTCTTATAAATACTTTTCCTGGAGACACAAGGGATGAGGAAAATGATTTTAAAAGAATAAAGGAGCAAATGGACGATTTTATTAAAGAGAATAATTTGGAAAAGAGTGTGTCCCTTATTCTTGATGAGAGAGGATTGCTTGTAAGATTATTAGATGCAACACTGTTTGATTCCGGCAAAGCAGAGATAAAGAATGAAGCAAAGTATATCATAGAAATGATCTCTGATGTAATAATGGAAAGTGGTAAAAACATTAGAATTGAAGGACATACAGACAATGTACCTATAAATACGGAAAAGTTTCCTTCAAATTGGGAGCTTTCAACTACAAGGGCTGTGAATGTGCTTAAATATTTGATTGAAGTTAGAAATATTGAGCCATGGAGATTATCAGCTGTTGGATACGGCGAGTACCATCCAATAGACACAAACGACACTGCAGAAGGAAGGCAGAATAATAGAAGAGTGGATATTGTGATTATAAATTCTGAGTCAAATGGGAACTAACCTAACCTATATTAATATGGAGGGTTGAAGTTGATAAAGAAAAATATTTTACTTATTATAGTTATTATATTAATTATAGTTATAACATTTGGGTTAACAGTGTTTTTTATGCAAAAAAACATTGGAGGAGAAGAAGAATCTTTAAAAATAAATAAGAATATTATTATGTACTCATTCGATGAATCATTTATAAGCAATGTAAAAGATAGTAATAGGATACTTAAAGTCACCATTAAGATGGAGCTTTCAAACTCAAAAATACAAGAAATTGTAAAAGCAAGAAACCCTGAGATACGACATGAGATAAATCTGCTTCTAAGGGGAAAAACCGAAGAAGACTTAAAAGGGTCGGAAGGTCAATCGAATCTCCAAAAGGAAATATTAAATGTAACCAGGAAACTACTTAACACTGAAAAGGTGCTTAATGTATATTTCGATGAGTTCATAATCCAATAACAGGAGGTGGCAACTATTGACCGAAGTATTATCACAAGTTGAAATCGATGCTTTATTAAATGCGTTAAATACTGGAGAATTAGATGTAAAAGAAATCAAAGAAGAAAAAGAAGAAAGAAAAGTAAGAACATATGATTTCAAAATACCAAATAAGTTTGCAAAGGACCAGTTAAGGACTCTGCAGATGATACATGATAACTTTTCACGACTTTTGCAGACATATTTGTCAGGGTATTTGAGATCTTTAGTTCAAGTAGAGGTTGTTTCGGTTGATCAACTAACTTATTATGAGTTCAGCAACTCAATGCCAAACCCATCTACTCTTGGGGTAGTTGATTTTTTGCCACTAAGTGGGTCAATATTATTAGAAATAAGTCCGACAATTAGTTTTACAATGATAGATAGAATTCTAGGAGGAGCTGGGCAGGTCTATGAAAAGAATCGTGTATTTACAGAGATAGAATTAACTATTATTGAAAAGGTTCTTAATCAGGTTTTAAACTTATACAAGGACCCATGGAAAAATGTAGCTGAGCTAAAGCCTAAACTCAAAAATATAGAAACAAATACTCAGTTTGCCCAGATAATGTCACCTAATGAAACCATAGCTTTAGTAACTTTAAATGTGAAGATTGGATCTGTAGAAGGGTCAATTCATATATGTATACCTCATATAGTTATTGAGCCTATTATTGCGAAACTTACAACTAAATTCTGGTTTTCTGGCCTTACAAAGGAAGTTTCAGCAAGTGAAATGCAAAATTTGGAGAAAAGAATAGAGAGGACATACTTACCCTTAAGTGTAGTTTTGGGTAAAGCTGTTTTGAGTATAAAAGATATATTAAACCTTCAGGTAGGGGATGTTGTCTTATTAGACAAGCCAATAAATGAAGAATTGGCAGTCTTTATAGGAAATAATCTGAAATTCTACTGTTATCCTGGATTGAAGAAAAATAAAGTTGCGGTTAAAGTTACTAGAATAGAGAAGAGAGGAGATGAGGCAGATGAGTGATATGCTTACACAAGAAGAAATAGATGCTCTATTAAGAGGAAACAATCAAAGCGATGCGGTTCTTACCCCGGAAGAAGTTGATGCTATAGGGGAAATTGGTAATATTAGCATGGGTACATCAGCCACAACTTTATTTGCGCTGTTGAATAATAAAGTTACTATAACTACTCCAAAGGTTAGTGTAATGACTTGGGATGATTTAGTGAGGGAGTATCCTATCCCTTATGTAGCAGTTGAGGTTAAATTTACTGAGGGTTTTGAAGGCTCTAATCTATTAATTCTTAAAGAAGAGGATGTAAAAATAATTACGGATCTGATGATGGGTGGGGACGGTCATAATATTGAAGGAGATATAAATGATTTGCATTTAAGTGCTATAGGTGAAGCTATGAATCAAATGATAGGCTCGTCATCTACTTCATTATCCAGTATATTTAACAAGAGTATCAACATATCTCCACCGAAAGCATTTTTAATGAGTTTTAAAGAATCGAACCCTATGAAGTTTAGTTTCAATGATTCAATTGTGAGAGTCGCGTTCAAAATGGAAGTTGAAGGTGTTCTTGATAGTGAGATAATGCAGCTTATACCTGTAGATTTTGCAAAAAAAATGGTGAAGGACTTACTAAATCCTAAAGCAGATAATGAAGAAATAGAAATAGATAAGAAGGAATTACCAGATAAAAGTCGAATAGTAGATAAAAGTGTAAGACATGATGACGATATTCCAGAAGCAAAAAAGACTGATATGCATCATGTTCAGATTCAACCTGTACAATTTGAAGAATTTGATAAAGATAATATAAATAGTAATAAAGAGAATATTGATTTGATTATGGATGTTCCACTTGAAATAACAGTGGAACTAGGGAGAACAAAAAGGTTGATAAAAGATATATTAGAATTTGGACCTGGTACTGTTGTTGAACTAGATAGGCTTGCAGGCGAGCCTGTAGATGTTATTGTAAATGGAAAGTTTATTGCTAAAGCTGAGGTAGTTGTTATTGATGAGAGCTTTGGTGTACGCATAACCGATATTGTGAGTCCCAGTAAAAGACTTAAGAAAGTATAATGTTATAATATATTAGTAAGGACTAGGAGGATATAGAATGGCTAATGGTATTTTAATTGTAGATGATGCTGCATTTATGAGAATGATGATAAAAGACGTACTAGTTAAGAATGGTTTTACAATCGCTGGAGAGGCTGAAAATGGGCTAAAGGCTGTTGAAAAATATAAAGAACTTTCTCCTGAACTTGTAATTATGGATATAACTATGCCTGAAGTAGACGGAATACAGGCTGTTAAGGAAATAAAAAAAATAAATCCTTCAGCAAAAATTATCATGTGCTCTGCTATGGGACAACAAGCAATGGTAATAGAAGCCATTCAAGCGGGTGCAAAGGATTTTATTGTAAAACCATTTCAAGCTGAGAGGATAATTGAAGCAGTAAAGAAGGTATTAAGTTAAAGCTATGGATGGATTGTACGAATCAAATGGTTTTATGAGTTTTTTGAAAATGATCTACATCTTGATTGTATTCTTCATAGTATTAGGTATCAGTTATTATTTTTCCAGATTTATTGGCAGAAGAGCTTCAGGGAAAAATAGATTTATGAAACTTATTGAGACTCTAGCATTAGGGAATGATAAACATTTGCATATTATAAAAGTATGCAATGAATATTACTTAATATCAAGCAGTCAAAAAGGTATATGTTTAGTAGACAAGCTTGCAGATGAATCTTTTAAAGAGCAAATTACTAATGATGATAGCTATGGCGACTTTGATAGTTATTTGGACAATGCTTATGACAATACAAATATATTTAGTGGTCGAAACAGTATTAAACATAATATTAAGAAGCTCAATAAGATTATCAAAGGGAATAAAGGAAATGAATAAAAGAGTTTTAAAAAAATTATTATTTTTTATTATAATTGCACTGATGGTAGGATGCTTTGTATATGCTGAACCAGCTTTACCAATACCTAATATCGATTTAAATGTAAAAGCTGCTGAATCACCCCAGGAGGTTGCTTTAAGCTTACAAATATTGTTTATACTTACAATTTTGTCGTTAGCACCATCTATACTGATTATGCTTACCTCATTTACAAGAATAGTTATAGTATTGTCTTTTACCAGAAGTGCTTTAGGAACTCAGCAAATGCCTTCGAATCAAATACTAATTGGGCTCGCTTTATTTTTAACTATTTTTATTATGACTCCTGTATTCACTGAAATAAATGATACAGCCATAAAGCCCTTTATGGAAGAACAAATTTCTCAAGAAGAGGCTATAGAGAGTGCAATGAAGCCTATAAGAAACTTTATGTTTAAGTATACAAGGGAAAAAGATATGGCATTATTTTTAAAACTTGGTCAACTTGACAGTACAGTAAGCCTTGACGACATACCAACAAGAGCATTAATTCCTGCTTTTATAATAAGCGAGCTAAAAACAGCTTTTCAAATAGGATTTTTTCTTTACATACCTTTTTTAATAATAGATATGGTAGTTGCCAGCACTTTAATGTCAATGGGTATGATGATGTTACCTCCAGTTATGATTTCCATGCCCTTTAAGATATTACTATTTGTGATGGTAGATGGATGGAATCTTATTGTTAGATCTTTAATATTAGGCTTTTAGTCAAATTAATGAGGTGTTTTTATGGATCAAAGTATAGTAATGGATGTAGCCCAAAGAGCCATTAGTCTTGCGGTAATGATTTCAGCGCCCATTTTGGGTTTAGGTTTGTTAGTAGGCCTGTTAGTCAGTATTATACAGGCTACAACCCAAATACAGGAAGCAACTCTTTCATTTATACCAAAGCTTATAACAATATTATTGACACTAATAATTTTTGGCCCATGGATGGGCAATATGATAACTGAGTTTACAATAAATCTATATGAAAATATACATACATATATAAGGTAGAAAAATGAGTAACACAACAGATGTAATTATGAATCAATTTATTATATATCTATTGGTTTTCATAAGAATGACCTCATTATTCATTATAAGTCCAATATTCGGAAGGCAGAACATGCCTTCTTATTTAAAAATAGGACTAGCTTTATTCACCACTTTTATTATTGCTCCTTTACTAGGTAATGTTGTTATAAAATATACAAGTTTCATAGATTTTACCCAGATTATTTTTAAGGAATTGTTTGTGGGAGTTATTATTGGATATGTAAGCTATATGGTTTTTTCAGCATTGTTTGTAGCAGGGCAAATAATTGATACACAGATCGGTTTTGGCATGATCAATGTATTAGATCCCCAAAGCAATATACAAGTTCCTCTTATAGGAAATTTTTTGTATATACTTGCAACCTTAATATTTATATATGCTGATGGGCACCATATACTCTTTTCAGCTATTGCTAAAAGCTACAATATTGTACCAATAAATAGCTTGTTTTTTACGAAAGAAATGATTAATAATCTGATAGGGATTTTTACTGAAACTTTTTTGATGGCTGTGAAAATAGCATTCCCTGTGATAGCCGCTGTTTTAATATCCGAGGTAGCTTTGGGAATATTGGCAAGAACAGTTCCTCAGATGAATGTATTTATGGTAGGAATGCCATTAAGAATTGTGATGGGACTCTTGGTATTATTAATTATTTTGCCAGGTTTTTCTAAGACTTTAGATTACTTATTTGATAGTTTATTTGCATTTATTGGCATCATTATTCAGAGCATGATCGAAGGATGATAGATTTGGATGACTTTGTTATATGTCTTACTCTCTTTTCTGAAGAAAAAACAGAGAAGGCTACCCCTAAAAGGAGAAGAGAAGCAAGAGAGAAGGGCCAGGTAGCAAAAAGCAGGGAAGTTGTATCTGCCATATTATTGCTTCTGATGTTTTGGTGCATAAAGGTTTTATCCGGATATATATATGATCGTTTGACTTATATAGTGAGTAAATTTCTAACAATATTTGCTGATGTAGATAATCTATATAAGCCAGGGGATATGCAGCATATGTTCATTCAATGCATATGGTCATTTATGTCAATAGTATTACCTATTTTATTAATAGCACTTTTTGCTTCAATATTAGCAAATTATTTACAAGTTGGATTTATTTTTTCTTTTAAACCATTAACGCCTAATTTTAATAAGTTGAATCCAATTGAAGGATTGAAAAGAATTTTTTCTAAGAATTCACTGGTTGAGCTTTTTAAAGCCACCTTTAAAATATTGCTGATTGGCTATTTTATATATGATTTTATAAGAGACAATTATATGATGATTGCTAATATTATGCACATGGAGCTTAGTACTTCGGTTACCTTTGTAGGGAATGCAATAATAACCATTGGAATAAGATCAGCTATAGTTTTACTTGTTTTGGCAGTGTTCGATTATGGTTATCAGTTATGGGAGTATGAAAAGAATCTCAGAATGTCAAAGCAGGAAGTAAAAGAAGAGTATAAGCAAGTAGAAGGTAATCCTCAAATAAAATCAAAAATTAGAGAAAAACAAAGGCAGTTATCTCTTAGAAGGATGATGGCTGAAGTACCTAAAGCAGATGTAATAATCACAAATCCTACTCATTATGCAGTGGCGATAAAATATGATGCAGATGTTTCTGATGCACCTATTGTCATAGCAAAAGGGAAAGATTTAATCGCACATAGAATAAAAGATAAGGCTAGAGAGTCGGATGTACCCATTATTGAAAATAAGCCCTTAGCTCAAGCTTTATACAATACTACAGATATTGGTCAGCAAATACCTGTCGAAATGTATCAAGCGGTAGCTGAGTTATTGGCTTTTGTATACAGTTTAAAGAATAAGTAGGAGGAAAACAGCGTTGTTTAAGTTTGGAGATATTGTAGTGGCTATAGCAGTTATAGCAATAGTATTATTGATAATTGTCCCAATACCTACTTTATTGATGGATTTGCTGCTTACTATAAATATATCTTTATCGCTTATTATATTAATTATCTCAATGTATGTTAAAGAACCTCTAGAGTTTTCCATATTTCCTTCTTTGCTCCTAATTGCTACCTTATTCAGACTATCTTTGAATATTTCTTCAACCAGATTAATTCTTAGCAACGCAGATGCGGGCAATGTTATAGAAGCCTTTGGTAATTTTGTTATTGGAAGGAATATCATTGTTGGTATTTTGATATATCTTATAATCATGGTAATTCAATTTATGGTAATAACAAAAGGTGCCGAGAGAGTTGCTGAAGTTTCTGCAAGATTTACTTTAGATGCTATGCCTGGAAAACAAATGGCTATAGATGCTGATTTAAATTCAGGCCTGATCAGCGAAGTTGAAGCTAAAGAAAGAAGAAAAAAGATTCAACGTGAGGCAGATTTTTATGGTGCCATGGATGGAGCAAGTAAATTTGTAAAAGGAGACGCAATTGCAGGTATTATCATAACTATTATAAATATAACTGCTGGATTTGTAATAGGAGTTTTACAAAAAGGAATGGAAATGGCTGAAGCAGCCTCAATTTATACTAATTTGACTGTTGGAGATGGTTTAGTAACCCAAGTACCTGCACTATTGATATCTACAGCAACAGGTATAATCGTAACAAGAGCAGCATCTGAATCAAATCTTGGAAGTGAGATGACCAAGCAGTTATTTTCACAACCCAGGGCTTTATACATAGCAAGCGGTGTACTATTCTTATTAGCCTTTACAGGCTTACCTGCATTGCCCAATATTATTCTTTCAGGATTATTATCCTTTATGGCATACAATCTAGACAAAATCATGAAAGAAGCAGAAAAGCAAGAAGAATCATTATATCAGGATAATGAAGCCGATGAAATGAGAAAGCCGGAGAATGTTATGTCTTTACTTCAGGTTGACCCTATCGAACTGGAATTTGGATATGGCATTTTACCTCTGGTTGATGCGAACCAAGGTGGCGACTTGCTTGATAGGCTTGTTATGATAAGAAGACAATGCGCACTTGATTTAGGTATAGTAGTGCCGATTATACGATTGAGAGACAATATTCAATTAAAACCAAATGAGTATATTATAAAAATAAAAGGCACAGATGTGGCTAGTGGCGAAATAATGTTTGATAATTATCTGGCTATGGATCCAGGTACTGCTGAAGGCGATTTAGAAGGTATAAAGACAATAGAACCAGCTTTTGGGTTACCTGCTATATGGATAAGTGAAGGACAAAGAGAAAAGGCAGAGATGATGGGCTACACAGTAGTGGATCCTCCATCAATTATAGCTACTCATTTGACAGAAATAATCAAATCCCATTCTGCGGAACTACTTGGAAGACAAGAAGTGCAAAAGCTTCTTGATAATTTGAAAGAAACTTACCCGGCTTTGGTAGATGAAGTATTGCCAAAGATATTAAGTCTTGGTGAAATACATAAAGTATTGGCTAATCTGTTAAAGGAAAACATCTCAATAAGAGATTTAGTCACTATAATGGAAACATTGGCGGATTATGGAGTATTGACCAAAGACACAGATATATTAACAGAATATGTAAGGCAGTCTTTGAGCAGATCCATAACTAAAAGGTTTATAAATGGTAATAAAGCTAGAGTAATTACTCTTGGGCAGGAACTGGAGCAAACCATAATAGACTCGGTTCAGCAGACTGACTATGGTACATATATATCTATGGACCCTAATGTAACACAAATGATTGCCAAAAACCTTATGAAGGAGATACAAAAATTCATGTCTATGGGTGAGCAACCTATCATTCTTACTTCGCCGTCAGTAAGAATGTATTTTAGGCGAATTGCTGAAGGGGTCTCACCTGGAATAATAGTGTTATCTTATAACGAGATAGATCCTTCAATTGAAGTTCAATCTATTGGGATGGTGAATATATAATGAAAGTAAAAAGGTATATAGGAGATAATGTACAAGATGCATATCAAAAAGTAAAGGCAGAGTTAGGGAGAGATGCTGTAATAATAAATACTAGAAAGATAAGAAAGAAAGGTATAAGAGGCTTTTTTTCTAAACCTGTCATAGAAGTAGTGGCTGCTATAGATGAATATGAAAGAGTTTTGGATAATCATAGTAAAAATTATTCAACTATGAAGGAAGATGATATAAAAGAAAGTGATAATTCTAGGGAAAGTGAGAAGCTTTTGAAAGAGCTTAAGCTGATAAATAATAAAGAAGAAAGCCCTATAGATAATGAGTTTAATGAAATAAAAACAATGTTAAATAAGGTCTATAAAGTCATAAAAGCAGATGAAAAGAATCTATCAGAGCTTTGTAGAGAATATGTAAACAGATTGAGAAATGAAGAAGTGGATGAAGAGATAATAGATAATATTATAGAAAAAATTGAAAAGCTAACTATGGACCTGCAAAATAATGAAGATTTTATTAGGGATTTTATATATAATTTGTTATCAGAATATATAACTACAGAGAAGAAAGAAGAAGATAACAATGATAAGAAAGTAATAGTTTTTATCGGACCAACTGGTGTTGGAAAAACAACGACCATGGCAAAACTAGCAGCATTATATTCATTATCCATGCATAAAAAAGTAGGCTTTATTACATCTGATACATATAGAATCGCCGCAGTTGAACAATTGAGAACTTATAGTGATATAATCGGTATACCTTTATCAGTAATATATTCTCCTCAAGAGTTTAATACTGCTTTGGAAGGATTCAAAGATAAGGATATTATTATGGTTGACACTGCAGGCAGAAGTCACAAGGATAAATATCAATTAGCAGAATTGAAACATCTTTTAGATATTCATATGGAGAGCAAAATATACCTTGTCATGAGTGCGGGAACAAAAATGAAGGATTGCCGTGATATATTAAACAGCTATAGTTTTCTTGAAGATTATAATCTATTATTTACAAAGTTAGATGAAACTTCAACTTATGGAATATTATTAAATACTTCATATATTACAAAAAGACCTTTATCATACTTGACTTATGGTCAGAATGTTCCTGATGATATAGAAGTGGCAAATAAAAGCAAAATTATTAATGCGCTATTAGGTGATAGGATTTATGAAAGATCAAGCAGCTAAACTAAGAAGTATAGTAAATAAACTAAATAATACAGATATAACTAGCGATAATAAGGAAACTATTGTACCTGAAAGAGCTGTAGCAAACAGAAGGAATGCCAGAGTTATAACCGTTACCAGTGGTAAGGGCGGAGTAGGTAAAACTAATATAACAATAAATTTAGCAATTAAAATATCCCAATTAGGACTTAAGGTTATTGTAATAGATGCAGATTTAGGTTTGTCAAATGTTGATATTGTACTAGGCAAAACACCTAATTTCAATCTCTCTGATGTTATTAATAACAGAAGAAATATTCATGAAATAATAGAAGAAGGACCAGGTGGTGTAAAATTCATATCAGGAGGATCCGGTCTTCAAGATTTGATAAAAATTAACAAAGAGCAGCTAGCCCATTTGCTCATTGAGTTGGGAAGGCTTGATGAAGAAGCTGATATTATATTCATAGATACGGGAGCAGGGATATCAGACCAAGTACTTAGCTTTGTTTATGCTGCTAAAGAGGTGATAGTTATAACAACGCCAGAACCCACTGCAATAACAGATGCTTATGCTTTAATAAAAGTTATCGCACAAAAAGATAAATCAAAAAAGATAAGTCTTCTTCTTAATAAGGCTGATAATCCAACAGAGGCAAGCAATACTCTTGATAAGTTGTACCAAGTTTGTTTAAAGTTCTTAGGAATTTCAATCGATAAGTTAGGATTTGTATGCAATGATGCTAACATACCAAAAGCAGTAAAATTACAACAACCCTTTGTAATTACCTTTGAAAAGTCTGCTGCTGCTTTAGATATTTCTTCTATAGCTAAATCATTGATTTGTATCGAAGACAGAAAAATCGAATATGGTTACGGTATAAGACTATTTGTTAATAAATTAAAGTGGTTTTTTAAGTAGCAAAGGGAGTGGTGGAGTATATGCAGCCATTAAGCAAGATCTTTAGTATAGGAGATAAAGTAAATGTAAAAGCTATGGACAAATCAAATAAACACATATATGTAAGCCAAATAACTGATATTTGTGAGGATGAAATAATTGAGATATCTTTTCCAATCCATAAAAACAAAACTATATACTTCATTAACGGTGAGAAATTAATATTAGTGATAGGAAAACAAGATGCAGTATTTGAGTTTCAAGCTGTGGTTGTGGAAAAAAAATATGAAAACATTCCTATTATGAGGCTTAAAGTAGTATCTGAACCGATAAGAATACAAAGAAGAAATTTCTACAGATTGAAAATTGTAAAACCTGTTGAATATAGAATAATTAATAATTTAAAGGATTCCGAAGAAGAGATGCCAAAATATAATGAAGGTATTTTACTTGATATAAGCGAAGGTGGCCTTATGTTCTGTACAAAGAAGGAGATGGAAGAAAGTGACTTATTGGAATTGATCATTGATATTGGTATTAATAAAGGTTTAAAGCTTAAAGGTATTATAGTTCGCAAACAGTATAATGCAGATAAATCTGGATTATATGAATACGGAGTAAGGTTTAGTGAAATCAATAAAAAGGCTAGAAACCTGCTGATGAAGTATATATATGAAGAGCAAAGAAAACTATTAAAAAAAGGAATGTTGTAGTTTTATTATATGGAGGTATAATTATGGATATTAATCAGTATCTAGAAATTTTCATTGAAGAAGCTCAAGAACATTTACAAAATTTAAATCAAAACCTTTTAAGCCTTGAGAGCAATCCCAATGACAATAATATTCTAAACGAAATATTCAGATCTGCTCATACTTTAAAAGGTATGGCAGGTACAATGGGTTATGACTCCATGATGAATTTGACTCATGACATGGAGAATATTCTCGATGCTGTGAGAAATGGTCTTATCAATATAAATGCAGGTATTATGGATGTATTATTTGAATGCCTGGATTTTTTAGAGGAATCTGTTAACTATATCTCAGAAAATGGAAAAGAAAATCAAAGAAGTATAGAACCTTTGAAAAAGAAGCTGTTAAATCTATTAAATAGCAATAGTATATCTCATGATTCAGAGCAAGAAAAAAATAAAGAGAATGATATGGATGATTTTAAATTCAACCAATATGATGAGAATTTAGTAGGACAAGCAGTGGCTAAAGGAATGAAAGTTTTTAAGATAAAGATTATATTAACTAAGGACTGTATGCTGAAATCCGCTAGAGCTTTTGTTGTCTTTAAGAGCCTTGAAAAGTATGCAGAGATATTCAAATCTTCCCCAGCAGTAGAAGATATTGAAGATGAGAAATTTGATAATAGTTTTAAAATAGCTATTGTAACCAATGAGAATAAAGATAAGATAAAAAAGGATTTGGAGTCTATATCAGAAATTGAAGAAGCAATAGTAGAAGAGTATACCAATCTGGTTTCTATGGAAGTTGCTACGTCAAATGAAATTGCTGCTACTCAAGAAGCCAAAATAGAAAAGGAAGAACAAGAAGAACAAGAGGAGCATCATGCTAAGAAGAACAAGATGGGAAAGACAGTAAGGGTTGATATTAATCGATTGGACAATCTAATGAATCTTGTCAGTGAGCTAATAATTATAAAAACGAGATTAGAAGGTATTGATTCAGATTCACAAAATCAAAACATGTCAGAAGCTGTTGAATACCTTGAAAGAATAACAACTAATTTACATGATGCAGTAATGAAAGTAAGAATGGTACCTATAGAAAGAGTGTTTAATAGATTCCCGAGAATGGTAAGAGATTTATCAAGGGAAATGGATAAAGAAGTGAACCTCAATATAAGCGGAGAAGAAACTGAGCTGGATAGAACTGTAATTGATGAAATAGGCGATCCTCTTATACATCTAATAAGGAATGCTATTGATCATGGTATTGAGAATAAGACTGAAAGAGCCAATAATAATAAAAAAGCAGTTGGAAATGTTTATTTGAGGGCATATCAGGATGGTAACAGTGTTGTTATTGAAGTTGAAGATGACGGAAAAGGTATTGATATAGCTAAAGTAAAGAAAAAAGCTATAGATAATAGGCTTATAGACAAATCTGAAGCGGATGGATTGAGTGATAAGGAGGCGGTGGAGCTATTATTTCATCCAGGATTTAGCACAGCTGATGTAATATCTGACATTTCAGGAAGAGGAGTAGGGTTAGATGTTGTTAAAACAAAGATAGAATCCTTAGGCGGAACTGTTGAGGTGGAGTCCTTTAATAATAAGGGAAGCAAATTTATGATAAGACTACCCCTTACTTTAGCTATTATTCAGGCTTTATTGGTAACTATAGGAAGTGAAAAATATGCCATTCCTTTAAACTCCATTAAGGAAATTACATCTATTGAAAAAGATAAAATAAGAAATGTCCAAGGGCAGGAAGTAGTTTTATATAGAGATTCAGTTCTTCCTATAATAAGATTAGCAGACGTACTTGATGTTAAAGACTATGCTGAGGATGAAAACGAACTGACTGTGGTGATAGTTAAGAAAGGAGACAAAACTTCTGGATTTATTGTCGAAAGCCTTATTGGGCAGCAAGAAATAGTTATTAAGTCTTTAGGAAAATATTTAGCTGGCATCAGAAATATTGCAGGAGCAACCATACTGGGAGATGGACAAGTAGCTCTTATTGTAGATACAAATTCAATGATTTAGGGGGTACACTTATGAGTTATGCTGATCATAACAAGCAATTTGTAGTTTTTGAGTTAGATGATGAAGAGTACGGAATTGATATACTAAGAGTGAAAACTATTGAAAAAATGAGTAATATAACCCGGGTACCGAAAACTCCCTCTTATGTAAAAGGGGTTATAAATTTAAGAGGTGAAATTGTTCCTATAATAGATTTGCGTGAAAGATTTAATTTGAAAAAGAAAGAGGAATGTGAAAACACTAGAATTATTATTGTATATGTGGATGATATGGATGTAGGTCTCATTGTTGATTCAGCTTCAAAAGTAATAGATATTAATAGTGATATGATTGAGGCTCCTCCAGAATCCTTAGGCAGCAAAGAGAATAGCAATATATATGGAATAGGGAAACTTGATGATAAAGTAATTACATTATTGGATGTAGAAAAGCTATTGAATGCTTAGAGCCATATTACGGAGGTGAGTTTATGGCAATAAGTATAAATGACCTAAATAGTGAGCAAATCGATGTATTAAAGGAGATTGGAAATATAGGTGCAGGTAATGCTATTACAGCACTATCTAAAATGGTTTCTAAACGCATAGACATGAATGTTCCAAAGGTGAATATTGTTGAGTTCAAAGAAGTGGCAGAACTGGTAGGGGGGCCGGAAAAAATAGTATCAGGTATTTATTTTAATGTAAGCGGTGATATCAGTGGCAGTATCATGTTCTTGATGGATAACAATTCTTCACGAACTTTGATCAATTGGCTTATGAGCAAAAATGAGACAAGTATGGAATTTGACGAGATAGAAGTATCTGCATTAAAAGAAATAGGTAATATACTAGCTGGCTCTTATCTATCATCTATATCAACTTTAACTGGGCTTAAAATGACAGTTTCAATTCCATCACTAGCTATAGATATGGCGGGGGCAATAATGAGTGTTCCTGTAATACTTTTTGGTCAAGTAGGAGATCATGTGCTTTTAATTGAGACAGATTTTATAGAAGGCTTAAATCGAGTGAAAGGGAACTTTTTTCTTATACCAGACGAAAAGTCTTTTGAAATTTTACTCAAAAGTTTAGGAGTTATATGACATGGCAGATATAATAAAAGTCGGAATGGCAGATATGAATTGTGTTTATCCACCAAATACTCTTGTTACACTTGGTTTAGGATCCTGTGTAGGGGTATGTCTATATGACAGAGAAACAAAAGTTTCTGGTATGGTACATGTTATGCTGCCTTATAGCCATCAAATAAAGAATAATAGCAATCTGGCAAAGTTTGCAGATACTGGCATTTCAAAGCTTTTAAATGATATGATAGTGATGGGAGCAAAAAAATCTAGGATTATCAGTAAAGTTGCAGGTGGAGCTCAAATGTTCAATTTTAACGATTCAAGTGATATAATGAGAATAGGTGCCAGAAATGTGCAGGCAGTGAAGGAAACTTTAAAGAATCTAAATATTCCTTTGATATCTGAGGATACTGGTGGGAGTTATGGAAGAACTATTGAGTTTTATTCCGAAACAGGAATGCTATTAGTGAAAACAATAGGATATGGTACAAAATGGATATAACTGAGGTTTAAAAGATGTATATGATAAAAATTATACCCTATGCATTAGTAATTATAGGTTTAATAATTAATTTAATAGCGGGTTTATATTTTAATAGTAATTTTATAGTTTTAATGCTTAAAAGTATAGTCTTAACAATAAGTCTCACAACCTGTGGTATTTTAATTTCTGATACTTTGAAAAGGAACTATATGATAAATGTTAATAAGCAAATGAATGAGAAAAAACAATCTTATAATTTTGAAGCATATATTCCACCAATAACTGACGAAGAGTTTGCGAGTTTAAACAAAGAAGATGATTTTCAAGAAATAAATCCAGCAGATTTATACAATAAGAAATAGAATTATAGTGTATTTACTAGCTTCCTCATGGAGGTATAAGATGAATATAAACGATCTATGGGAAAAGTATGAAAAAAGTAAAGATGAAAAACTTAGGGAGGAATTAATACTCAATTATTTATATTTGGTTAAATATATAGCTGGTCGGCTTTATGTTAGCTACAATAATAATGTGGAATATGACGACTTAGTAAGTTATGGCATGTTCGGTCTTATAGATGCCATTGATAAATACGAATTTAGTCGTGGTGTTAAGTTTGAAACATATGCCCATTTAAGAATAAGAGGTGCAATAATAGACTATTTAAGAGAAATTGATTGGATACCCCGATCCGTAAGGCAAAAGGCTAAAGAGCTTGAGAAAGCTTATACGGAGGTAGAAATGGAAAAGGGCAGCAATGCAACGGATAAGGACATTGCAGAAAAGCTAGGTATAACTGAATCAGAGCTACAAAAAAGAATTCAAAGCATGACTTCATATAGTGTTGTATCTCTCGATGAGTATTTAGACCAACATAGAGAAAGCACTATTGATATATATAACGAAGATTGTAACCCAACCAGCAGGCTTGAAGCTGAAGAATTTAGAGAGGGCTTGGCTGAAGCAATCAGCGGTTTACCGGAAAAAGAGAAAAAAATAATAACACTTTACTACTTTGAGGAACTTACATACAAAGAAATAGGATCTATACTTTCAATATCTGAATCAAGAGTATCTCAATTACATACTAAAGCAATACTTAAGCTAAAAGCTAGAATGACATTATTATTTTGTAAGTAAATATGCCATTGTTATCTATTTGTTGAGGAGTTGATATTGTGGTAACAAGCACAGTAATTCTAGAAGGCAAGAATTTAGAAAGACTTATATCAGAAGCTGAAGCTCATTTTAAAACTAGTAAGGATTTCATCAAAATTGAAGTGATCGAAGAGAAAAAAACACTATTCGGTAAACATTATAAAATAAGTGCAACTATTGAGGATAATGACAAATATAATAGCTTGTCAGAAATAATTAATAATATAGAAAATGATTTAAAAACAGCTGAGACAGGTAATAATGCTCAAAACTCTGCAATAGATGATAATGAAATTGATATACCTATAGAAGTAATAGATTCAAAGTATGAAGTCACGGTATCAGCAGATTTGATGGAAGCATATATATATGTACATCCGCCTGTTGGAGGAAGACAACTGGATAAAGAAGATGTTTATAAAGCGTTGGAAGAGAAGAACATTAAGAGCGGAATACTAAATGATGAAATAGACAAGCTAGTAAATGAACGTATATATAATAGCCGTGTGTTAATTGCTAAAGGGAAACCTGCTATAAACGGCGAAGATGCAAAGATAGAATACAAGTTTAATATTTCTCAGGACAAAAAAGTTTTTATTGCAGATGATGGAAGAGTGGATTATAAAGAATTATCCTTAATAAAGAATGTGAATAAAGGTGAAATTCTTGCTACTATGATACCATCAACAAAAGGTACAAATGGGGAAAATGTGTATGGAAAAGAGATTAAAGCCAAAGATGGAAAGCAAATCAAAATGCCTAAAGGTAAAAATGTTGAAGTAAGTGAAGATGGGTTGCAGCTTATTTCTTTAATTGATGGAGAAGTAAAGATTGTAGATAATAAAATAAGTGTATTCCCAGTCTATACTGTACAAGGAAATGTTGATAATTCTACAGGAAATATACGATTTATAGGAAAAGTAGTTATAAAGGGAAATGTTTTAACAGGGTTTACTATAGATGCAGATGATGACGTTGAAGTATTTGGGGTAGTTGAAGGGGCTGTCATAAATTCAAGAGGAAGCATAATTCTACATAGGGGCATTCAAGGCATGAATAAGGGCAAATTGGTTTGCGAAGGAGATTTGATTGCTAAATTCATTGAAAATAGCAATGTGTATGCAAAGGGTAACATCCAAACCGATGCTATAATGCATAGTACTGTATATTGTGGTAAAAAGCTTGAAGTGCAGGGAAGAAAAGGACTTATCGTAGGCGGTGAGATAAAGGTATCTGATGAAATCAAAGCAAAGATAATTGGATCTCCAATGGCGACGATTACAGAAGTTGAGGTAGGAGTAAATCCGGATGTACGAAAAAAATATGATAAATTAAAGCTAGATAAGGATAAAAATTCAGAAAATCTGAAAAAGCTTACTCAAGCTGTAGATATGTTAACAAAGCTAAGTAGAAAGGAAGAACTAAGCAATGATAAGAGAGAATTGTTAAATAAATCTATATTATTAAAGCTACAAACACAAAAGGCTCTGGACGATTTAGAGAAGGAAATAAAAGAAATTGCAGAGTATATTGAAGATATTCCAAATGGTAAGATAAAAGTTGAAAATGTAGTATATTCAGGGACTAAGATAACAATCGGCAGCAGTAGCATGTATGTTAGAGATCAAATGCAGTATGTTACATTTTATAGAACTTCAGGAGAAATAAAAATAGGTTCTTATGAGCCATAAGGTGGTAATAATATGTCAATAAGATCTGTAGATCTTCAAGTTCTTCTACCTAAAGCACCTGAGATTCAAAAAATAAAGCATATTGAAAACGAAACTCTTAAGAATAATCAGCAAATAAATATTACTCAGGATTCCATGAAAAAGACAGAAGACTTAAAACGCATTAGTAAAAGCGATAAAGCATATAAGCTTGCAATAAGCAAAGACGAAAGAAATAAAGGTGGAAAAAATAAAAATCAAAGTTATGGAAGAAAGGATAAAGGTAAAAAAGAAAAAAATGAAAAAGAAAATATATGCTTTAAAGGTTCAAAAATTGATATTCAAATATAGTGGTGTTGAGTATGATGATTTATATTAATTATTTATTAACAATTGTTGGTATAAGCATGATCATTGTATCCTTATTTTTGATTATTTCAGATAAAATAAAAGGCGAAAAGATTTACTATGATTTATGTGTCAAAGAACAGGATATAAAAAAGATTATAGATGAGGCTAACGAGATGATCGACGAACTGGTATATACATCTGAAACAATAGTAAATGAGATAGAGGATTATATTGTTCACAAGAGAAAGTATATAAAAGAGGAAGATAATACTGTAGTTGAGTTGACAGAATCTGGTCCAGTAGAAGATGCTTATATAATGACCGAAACAAATGCAGAGGTAGTGCCTATGAAAGAAGAAAAAGAAAGCCATACGCATGAGAAAAAGGAAAAAGAAAAGGATATTTTAAAGATGTATAGCGATGGAATGACCGTCGATGAAATTGCAAAAAGACTTCAAATGGGAAAAGGCGAGGTAATGTTAATATTATCATTAAGCAGAGGGATCAAAAGCAATGAAAGTATATGACATTAAAGGAATAATGCTAGGTATGGGTATAGGCTTAGTATTATCCTCTATAATAAATATAAATATCAATGGAAAAGCATTCAGCGATGATTATATTAGAACAGAGGCGATTAAAAGAGGGTTTATTGTAATAAATCCGGAAGATTTAATAAATAAGAATATTAAAAATGAAGATATTAAAGATGACGAAAAAATTGAGAGTGATGAAGCTGAGAAGGAAGAAATAAGAATTGAAATATTAAAGGGCTTTAATTCATATGATGCAGCTGAGGTATTGATGAAAAACGGATTGATTTTAGACATTAAAGAATTTTTAAATAGATTAAAAGAAAAAGAGAAAGAAAGAAAGATTCAATATGGAGTTTACATAATTAAAAAAGGAACTAGTTATGATGATATAATAGATATAATAACGATGCCTTAAATAATTTAATTAAAATTTGAATAAAATGTTTTAAAAAGGCAAGTATAAAAATATGATTTCAGTAAAATAATTTTATTGCCAACAAAGTACATATATGCTATACTACAATATGTGAAAAATCACACATAGCTTGATTGGCTAAAGGGTGCAGAAATGCTTTTAGTCAAGAGGATGGCTATGGAGGAAAAAACCACAGGAGGTGACATTAAATGTCAGTAATTTCTATGAAACAACTATTAGAAGCTGGTGTGCATTTTGGACATCAGACTAGGCGTTGGAACCCTAAAATGGCTGAATACATCTTTACTGAAAGAAATGGCATTTATATCATAGACCTTCAAAAAACTGTTAAGAAAGTTGAAGAAGCCTATGAGTTTATTAAAGAGGTTGCCGCTTCAGGAAAGAGTATTCTTTTCGTTGGTACTAAGAAACAGGCACAAGAGTCAATCGAGTTTGAAGCAGTTAGATGCGATATGTTCTATGTAAACCAAAGATGGCTAGGTGGGATGTTAACTAACTTCAAAACCATCAAGAAGAGAATTGAGAGACTTAAAGAACTAGAACAAATGGAGAATGATGGTACATTTGAGATTTTACCCAAAAAAGAGGTCATAAAGCTTAAAGCGGAAAAGGAAAAGCTTGAAAAGAACCTAAATGGTATTAAAAACATGAATGACTTACCAGGAGCCATATTTATTGTAGATCCAAGAAAAGAAAAGATAGCTATTCAAGAAGCCCACATATTAGGAATTCCGGTTGTTGCAATTGTAGATACAAACTGCGACCCAGAAGAAGTTGACTATCCTATACCGGGTAATGATGATGCTATAAGGGCAGTCAAGCTTTTAACTTCTAAGATTGCTGATGCTGTAATAGAAGCAAGACAAGGTGAACAGCTAGCAGAATAATGATTATGCGGTAAGGGTCGGAGTTCTGAATTTATATTCTCCTTCCCTTACCTTTAATAATGTTTAGGAGGAGATTAATATGGTTGATGCTTCAACTGTAAAAGAACTTAGGGATAGAACCGGAGCAGGGATGATGGATTGCAAAAAAGCTTTGGTTGAAACCAACGGTGATTTAGAAAAGGCAATAGAGTTTTTAAGAGAAAAGGGCTTGGCAGCTGCTGCTAAAAAAGCAGGAAGAATCGCTGCAGAAGGCCTTATAGGTACATATGTTAGTGATGACATGAAAATGGGAGCAATTGTTGAAGTCAATTGTGAAACTGACTTTGTTGCCAAGAATCAAGAATTCATTGATTTTGTTAATTCAATGGCAAAGCTTGTAGTAGATAGAAAACTAGATGATGTGGAGCAGCTAAACGAAACTGAGTATAATGGGATGAAGGTAAAAGAAGCCCTAAGTACATTAATCGCAAAAATCGGTGAAAATATGACTATTAGAAGATTTGAAAGATTTAGTGTAGAAATCGGTGCCATTGTTTCCTATATACATGGTGGTGGAAGAATCGGTACTTTGGTTCAATTAGAAAGTACAGTAGTTAATGATATATTAGTTGAACTAGGTAAGGATATTGCCATGCAAGTTGCTGCAATGAGCCCATTATATATTAATGAATCTGATGTTCCCAATGATTATATTGAAAAAGAAAGAGAAATATTAAGAGTTCAGGCTCTAAATGAAGGTAAAAAACCTGAAGTTGTGGAAAAAATGATAGAAGGAAGACTTAAAAAGCAGCTGAAAGAGATTTGTCTTATGGACCAACTTTTTGTAAAAGACGGAGAAAGAACTATTGCTAAGCTCTTGAATGATAAATCAAAAGAGATTGGCTCAGAGATTTCTATTTCAAGATTCGTAAGATTTGAAAAAGGTGAAGGAATACAAAAGAGAGAAGATAATTTCGCTGAGGAAGTTATGAGTCAGATGAAAAATAAATAAACTACAATTGAAAAAAGAGAACACAAAGTGTTCTCTTTTTTATAAAATTAGAAGGATTTTTATGCTTAATGTAGAAATTTTAGCTTAACTGGAGGCATGTATTATGGAATCGACTAAATATAAAAGAGTTATTTTAAAGTTGAGTGGTGAAGCGCTTGCTGGAGAGAAAGATTTTGGGTTGGATCAAAACACCATTGAAAGCATTGCTGAGAAGGTAAGAGAGTTAGTAAACATGGGAGTTCAGGTTGCTATAGTAGTAGGAGGAGGCAATTTCTGGAGAGGCAGAAGCGGTATTGGTATGGATAGGACAACTGCTGATAATATGGGAATGTTAGCAACAGTAATAAATGCATTAGCTTTACAGGATGCGCTAGAAAGAATAGATGTAGCTACAAGGGTACAAACTGCGATTGAAATGAGGCAGATTGCTGAGCCCTATATAAGAAGAAAAGCAATCAGGCATCTAGAGAAGGGCAGAGTTGTAATATTTGCTTCTGGCATAGGAAATCCATATTTTTCTACTGATACTACTGCTGCACTCAGAGCTGCTGAAATTGAAGCAGAAATAATTCTGCTGGCTAAAAAAGTTGATGGAGTATATGATAGCGATCCTGTTGAAAATAAAAATGCAAAAAAATACGATTATCTCTCCTATATAGATGTAATCAATAAAGGATTAGGAGTTATGGATTCAACTGCAGCTTCCCTCTGTATGGATAACAAGATACCTATAATAGTATTTAACTTAAATAACCCGGATAATATTATTAAAGTTATAAAAGGTGAAATAATTGGTACAATAGTAAAGGAGGATTAATTCATGATTAAGGAGATTGAGAAAACAGCAGAGGAAAAGATGAACAAAACAATAGGTATATTAAAAAAAGAACTGGCTTCATTGAGAGCTGGTCGTGCTAATCCCGCTATGTTAGATAGAATTACAGTGGAATACTATGGTGTTGAAACACCTCTCAATCAGCTTGCGAATATATCTGCTCCAGAACCAAGAGTTATGACCATACAGCCATGGGATGCAAAATCAATCAGTCTCATTGAAAAAGCAATATTGAAGTCAGACCTAGGCATTAATCCATCAAATGACGGTAAAGTAATAAGACTTGTAGTACCCCAGTTAACTGAGGAAAGAAGAAAAGAACTGGTAAAAGTCGTTAAGAAAATGGGTGAAGAGTCAAAAGTTGCAGTTAGAAATACCAGAAGAGATGCAAATGATAGTTTTAAAAAATTAAAAAAAGATAATAAAATTACTGAAGATGAATTGAAAAAAGCTGAAGATGATATGCAGAAGTGCACAGATAAAGCAATTAAAGAAATTGATAAGATACTTGAAGCTAAGGAAAAGGAAATCATGGAGGTTTAGTATTGCAGCAAAATCTTTTATTAATTGGTTACAGGCTAAATGATGCATTATTAAAGCTGCCTCATGATAAGGAAATAATTGTAGAGGTGACAAAGGCACCATCTATTGCGGAAGAAAATGAGTTTTATAACTTGAACCCTATTGTGGTGAAGCATGTAGAAAATGAAGAAAGGATAGTTTTGACTGTTAGTTATTTCAGATAAATTGTCCCCCTCACAATGAGGGGTTTTTTTTTAATATATAATTGTGTAAAATATAGTTAAGTATGTTATTCGGAGGCATCAATATGAATGGACAAAGGTCAAAAAAATTCCCAGAGCATATAGCGATAATAATGGATGGAAATGGGAGATGGGCTAAGCAAAGGGGGTTGCCAAGGTCCTTAGGACATAAGGCTGGCGTAGAAGCATTAAAAGAAATAGTTAGATATTCAAGCAATATAGGAATAAAAATATTGACGGTATATGCCTTTTCTACTGAAAACTGGGCAAGACCTGTAGAAGAAGTAGATTATTTGATAAATATCCTATTAGTTGACTATATGAAAAAGGAGATTGATGAGTTAAATAAAAATAATGTGAAAATAAGAATATTAGGAGATATAGATGAGTTACCTAGTTCCACAAAGAGACAGATTTTAGAAGCTGTTGAACTCACTAAGAATAATTCAGGTCTGAAGTTTAATATTGCATTGAATTATGGTGGCAGAAAAGAGATAGTTGATGCAGTAAAGAAGATAGCTGATATGATAGTGAATGAGGAAATTAAAGCAACTGATATAGATGAAAAACTTCTAACAGATTGTTTATATACCTCGGGAGAAAAAGATCCAGATTTGATTATAAGAACTAGTGGAGAAATGAGGATTAGCAATTTTCTTATATGGCAAAGCGCATATAGTGAGTTATATTTTTCGGATGTATTATGGCCGGATTTTAATAAGGATAATCTAAAAGAAGCTATAGATGAATATGAAAAACGAGATAGACGCTTCGGAAAAGTTAAATAATGGAGGATGTATATGCTTAAAACAAGGATCATCAGTGCTGTTGTTGGTCTACCATTGATAATTGCTGTTTTGTTTTTGGGAGGTAAGTTATTTTATCTATTTGTTTTTTTACTTTCAGTAATAGGATTATATGAGTATTACAGAGCATTTTCAAATACCGACTATAAACCAATTACCTGGATTGGTTATTTGGTAACAATAGTTTATTATTTACTAATACTTTTGAATATCAATAGTTTTTTTACCATTTCAATATTGATATTTATTGCTTTACTATTATTTTTTTTGGATATTATAAGAAGAGGATATAATATACTCAACGTTGCTGTTACAATCCTTGGTATTTTATATGTACCATTTCTCTTCAGCAATTTGATTTTTATATATAATGAATTAAACGGAAAGCTGTTAATCTGGTTACCTTTTTTAACTGCTTGGTTCTCTGATACAGGAGCATATTTCATAGGCAGTTATTTCGGCAAGAAAAAGCTTTGCCCCTCGTTAAGTCCAAAAAAAACTGTTGAAGGAGCTATAGGAGGAGTAATAGCAAGTGCTTTGTTTAGTGCTTTTACCGGATTCTTATTTAATAGTATAGGTTATGAAGTAAGTATCATTCACTTCCTTATTATTGGTTTTATATGTGGAATAACTTCTATGCTGGGTGATTTATCTGCTTCATCAATAAAGAGATTTGCTCAAATAAAGGATTATAGCAATGTAATCCCTGGGCATGGGGGTATACTTGATAGATTTGATAGCATATTATTTACTGCCCCTACCCTTTATACATATATAACTATAATAAAAGAGTTTATATAAGGAGTAATCATGAAAAATATTGCAATTTTAGGTTCAACTGGGTCTATTGGAACCCAGGCTTTAGATGTTATAAGGGATAACAAAACTGATTTCAAGGTGTGTGCATTGACCGCAAACTCAAACATAGATATTTTATATGATCAGGTATTAGAGTTTAGTCCTGAAATAGTAGCTATAACAAATTTTGAAAAATATAAAGAATTCAAATCTGCTATCAAGCCATTTAATAGTTCACTGAAGGTGCTATATGGTGAAGAAGGATTATTTGATGTAGCCGCTTATGATAAAAATGATATTATTATATCTTCTATTGTAGGTATAGCTGGTCTGAAGCCTACTTATAAAGCTGTAGAAAAAGGGAAAACAGTAGCATTGGCAAACAAAGAAACCTTAGTCACCGCTGGAAGAATCATAACAAAAAAAGCTAAGGAAAAAAATGCTTTTATAATACCTGTTGATAGTGAGCATTCAGCAATATTCCAATGTATAGGAAGCAATAGTGAATATGTATCAAGGATTATATTAACTGCCTCTGGCGGACCTTTCCGAAAAAAAACTCCAGAAGAGTTAAAGAAAGTATCCTTATCTGATGCACTAAAACATCCTAGCTGGAACATGGGTAAGAAAGTCACAATTGATTCTGCTACAATGATGAACAAAGGATTAGAAGTTATAGAAGCTAGATGGTTGTTTGATATGAACCCGGATAAAATAGATGTATGTATACATCCGGAAAGTATTATTCATTCAATGGTAGAGTTTGTAGACGGAGCCATCCTGGCTCAATTGGGAGTACCGGATATGCGAACTCCAATAAAGTATTCTCTAACATATCCTGAAAGAACAATAACCAATGAAAATAAACTGGATTTTTCCAAGCTTAAATCCCTTAGTTTTGAAGAGCCTGATATAAAAAGATTTCCTTGTCTAAACCTGGCATACGAGGCTTTGAAAGATGGAGACAGCAGTTGTATAGTACTGAATGGAGCTAATGAGGTAGCAGTAAACCTATTTTTACAAGAGAAGATTCGATTTATTGAAATATATGATATAGTAGCAAATGCTTTAGAGAGACATGTAAAAACTAATATAAATGATTTAGAAGATGTATTTCAAGTAGATGCGTGGTCGAGAAAAATTGCTTTGGAATTGTATAATAAGAGGTGAGGAAAATGACTTTTGGTAATTTTATTATTTCAGTTTTAGTATTTGCTGCTATTGTTATGGTTCATGAGTTTGGTCATTTTATAGTAGCAAAATTATCTGGTATAAGAGTTGAAGAATTTGCTATTGGTATGGGACCTAAAATTGTAGGAAAGAAAAAAGGAGAGACATTGTATTCATTAAGAGCCATACCTATTGGAGGGTATTGCAAGCTTACTGGCGAAGATGAAGCATCTAATGATACTAGAGCCTTTAATAATAAGTCTTTGTTTACGAGAATGGCAGTGATTTTCTTTGGTCCATTGATGAATTTTCTACTGGCTGTTTTGATTTTTTCTTTAGTTATATCTCAAAGTACAATAATTAATGAAGTAATAGAGGATAAACCTGCTTATACCGCCGGTATGCAAAAAGGTGATAAAATTGTGCAGATAAACAGGAGGCAGGTAGAAGATTGGGATAGCATAAAGCAAAGTATTTCATCTAATCCTAATATTCCTATTAATATTGTTGTGGAGCGAGATAAAGAATTAAAAAACATCATTGTAACACCAATAGTTGAGAATGAAGCAGAAGGCGCAATCATTGGAATAACACCATCCCTTAGGATAGCTGGAATGTCATTTAAAAACGGAATAAACACAACTGTAGAAGTGTCAAAAACCATGTTAGATTTTCTTGTAAAGCTGTTTACAGGAAGAGCTTCATCTGATGAGGTATCAGGACCTGTAGGGATTATAGTTTTTATTAACGAAGCTGCAAAAATTGGATTTTTATATTTATTAAACCTAACTGCTTTCTTAAGCTTAAACTTAGGTATAGTCAATCTATTGCCAATTCCTGCATTAGATGGAGGAAGATTGCTATTTCTCTTTATAGAACTTATAAGGCGTAAACCAATAGAAGCAGAGAAAGAAGGTTTTATTAACTTTGTAGGTTTTGTAGCTTTGATGGTACTTGCTGTGATAATAGCATATAAAGACTTAATAAAATTTAATTTGTTGAATTTTTTTAGGTAGGTAAAGTATTATGAGTAGAAAAACAAAGGAAATAAAAGTCGGAGATGTTGTTATAGGCGGCGAACAAAGAGTAATTGTTCAATCTATGACTAACACTAAAACGGAGAACATAAAGGATACGATAAGACAGATACATGAGCTTGAGAATGTAGGCTGTGAAATAATAAGAGTTGCTGTTCCAAGCATGGAAGCTGCTGAAGCAATAAAAGATATTAAAAAAGCTATAAATATACCACTTGTTGCAGATATTCACTTTGATTACAGGCTTGCAATAGCTTCAATAGAGAATGGAGCAGATAAAATAAGAATTAATCCAGGGAATCTAGGAGGCAGCGAAAGGCTGAAAAAAGTTGTGGAGGCTGCCAAGGAGAGGAGTATTCCAATTAGGGTAGGAGTTAATTCTGGTTCCGTGGAGAAGGAACTCCTTGAAAAATACGGAGGACCTGATCCTGAAGCAATGGTTGAAAGTGCAATAAAAAATGTGAGGATGATAGAGCAACTAGACTATGACCAAATAGTTATATCTATAAAATCCAGTAATGTTTTGGATACTATTGAGAGTTACAAAAGGATTTCTGACATTGTAGATTACCCTCTTCATATAGGAATTACCGAGGCAGGAACAGCGAGAAAAGGTATAATTAAATCTTCAATAGGTATTGGATGTTTGCTATATCAAGGAATTGGAGATACAATAAGAGTATCATTAACTGGAGAGCCAAAGGATGAGATAAAAGTTGCCTATGAAATACTAAAGAACTTAGGGTTATTTGATTCAGGCATAGAGGTTATATCCTGCCCTACATGCGGAAGAACTTCTGTGGATTTGATTAAGATTGCTGAAGAAGTTGACAAAAGGGTAGAAAATATTATAACAAAAAAAAGGATAAAAGTTGCAGTAATGGGCTGTGGAGTAAACGGACCTGGTGAGGCTAAAGATGCAGACATTGGTATTGCAGGTGGAAAAGGAGAATATTTGCTTTTTGTTAAAGGAGAACCAATTAAAAAGGTTAATGAAAGCTGTGCGGTAGACATATTGATAGAGGAAATTAAAAAGATTATTTAGCAACCGATGGAGGGATTAAGAATGTCTATTACAGCGATTATTCCTGCTTATAATGAAGAAAAAACAATAGGAAATGTTTTAAATGTAGTATCTGAATTATCATTAATTAATGAAATCATAGTAGTAAGTGATGGTTCATGGGATAATACTGTGAATATTGCAAAAAAATATGGGGTAAAAGTAATTGAGCTGAAAGATAATATTGGTAAAGGTGGGGCGATAAAAGCAGGATTAAAAGAATGTAACTCAGATATTGTTCTGCTGCTGGATGCAGATCTTATAGGTCTGAAAAAGGATCACATATATGATTTAGTTACTCCTATTATGTTTGAAAACATTGATATGACTGTAGGTGTGTTTAAGAATGGAAGACCAATCACAGATATTGCTCAGAAAATCGCACCCAACCTTTCTGGTCAAAGAGCATTGAAAAAGTGTATATTAGATGAGATAGAAGACATGGATATTGTTAGATATGGGATAGAAGTCTCTCTTACAATTCATGCTAATAAGAAATCTTACAATGTTAAAGAAATATATCTAGAGGATATAACTCATTTAACTAAAGAAGAAAAGTTTGGATTTGTTCATGGCTTTTCATCACGGTTAAAAATGTATAAGGATATAATAAAAGTCCTGAGTAAATCTGTAAAACATTAAGATAAAATTTTGAAAATGCTTGGTGATAATATGCAAAATAATATGAAGAAAACTAAGAATCTAATTGATTTATATAATAGTGTATTTGATATTAATAAAATTAAGGTACATCCTAGAAGAAAAAAATGGGAATTATATATAAAGCCTAAGAAACCTATTGATGTTAAAGAGCTGGAGTATATTGAGGCTAAACTCGCTAAAGAATATGCCTTATCCGAGGTAAAACTGGTACTTATGGATGAAACCAACCTGTTTAGAACAGAAATTAGTATCGAAGAATGCAAGAATGATATAATAGCCAGAGTTTTAAATGAAAACCCTGGTTTTATAGGTTTTTTGAAGGATTGTTCAATAACATGTGGTAATAGTAATATAATGGAGATTACGTTAAAATCCCAATTATCTTATGATTATGTGAAACAGAAAAAGTTGGATTTACTTATAGAAAAAATAGCCTTAAAGGATTTTGGCATTAATATGTCAGTAAAGTTTAATTATTCCGAAGAGGATATAGATAGCAATGATTATATTGACACTCTACAGAAAGAGGAAAAAAAGATAATTATAGAAACACTAAAATCTATAGACAATAGTGAAACGAATAATAAGGAGAAAAAAACATGTTATAATGATGTGATTTTTGGAAAATCTTTTTCTGATGCTATATCAGTTTCTATAGATGATTTAAATGAAGAATCAGGACGAGTTGTGATTAAAGGTAAGATATTTCATCAAGAGAGCAAGATACTTAATAATGGCAAAAAAATATTAAGTTTATACATAACTGATTATTCAAATTCTATAGTTTGCAAGTTGTTTTTAAAGGAAGATGAAGACCTGGCTGATATGGAAAGAAAGCTATGCCCTGGCAATGCTGTAAAAGTGAAGGGTGATGTACAGCTAGACCCATATTCTAAGGAAGTTGTACTATATCCTATAAGCATTATGGCTTCAAATATAGAGGAAAGAGTGGATTCAGCTCCTATGAAGAGAGTCGAATTACACGCTCATACCTCAATGAGTGCTTTGGATGGAATGTCTTCAGCCACTGCTCTAATACAAAAGGCTAAGGACTGGGGCCATAAAGCAGTGGCAATAACAGACCATGGAGTGGTACAAGCCTTTCCAGAGGCTTTTGAAGCTTCAAAGAAATATGGCATAAAGGTATTATATGGGGTAGAAGGCTATCTGGTAAATGATGGAATCCCTATTGTTTACAATGAAATTGATTATAGTTTTGAAGATGAATATGTTGTATTTGATATAGAGACCACTGGACTTAACAATGTAAATGATAAAATAACTGAAATAGGAGCTGTTTTGATTAGAAATAAGCAAGTTATATCTAAATTCAATTCTCTTATTAATCCCGAAATACCTATACCAGATAAGATACAGAGATTAACAGGTATAACAAATGAGATGGTAGCTGATGCTCCATCTATAAAAGAAGTCCTTCCTGAATTTTTGAATTTTGTTGGGAACAGGCCATTAGTTGCACATAACGCAATGTTTGATGTTGGCTTTATAAAATATAAAGCATCTTTATTAGGTATCGAAGTTAATAATCCCGTTGTAGATACATTACAGCTATCTAGAAATTTGCTGCCAATAAAGAAGCATAGGTTGAATAATTTGTGTGATCATTTTGGCATAAAACTTCTGCATCATCACAGGGCTTCTGACGATGCAGAAGCTGCAGCTTTAATACTTATTGAACTGTTTAGGCTGCTTGAGGAGAAAAATATAAATTCTATGTCTGAAATAAACAGTATAATAAAAGAGGGCATGAATCTGAAGACATCAGAAAGTTATCATATAGTTTTATTGGTTAAAAACCATATTGGGCTGAGAAATCTTTATAAGCTTATTTCTATTTCTCATCTTGATCATTTTTACAAGAAGCCAAGGATATTGAAAAGTATATTGTTGAATTATAGAGAGGGACTGATTGTGGGCTCTGGTTGTGAAGCAGGGGAAATATTCAGATCTATTATGAATAATGTTGAAGAAAATGTTTTGCTTGAGAAAGCAAAGTTATATGATTATTTTGAAATACAACCTCTGGGGAATAATGAGTTCATGATTAGAAATGGAACCCTTGATATGAAAGGGCTCATAGAGATAAATAAAAAGATTTATGCATTGGGTAAGAAGCTGAATAAGCCTGTGGTGGCAACTGGTGATGTTCATTTTATTGAACCCGAAGACGAGGTTTTCAGAAGAATACTTATGTCTGGCCAAGGATATAGTGATGCTGACGAACAAGCTCCTTTATACTATAAAACTACAGAGGAGATGCTTAAGGATTTTGATTACTTCGGTAATGATATAGCTCATGAAATTGTCATTGAAAACCCATCAAAAATTGCTGACAGTATTGAAGAAATAATACCAATACCACAAGAAACATTTCCTCCTAAGATAGATGGTGCAGAAGAACAGATAAAAGAAATGACATTGCGAAAAGCCCATAGTATCTATGGTGATGAGTTACCTCAAATAGTTAAAGAAAGACTGGACAAGGAACTGAATTCTATAATAAACAATGGATATGCAGTGTTGTATCTAATAGCACATAAATTGGTAACTAAATCTATGAAAGATGGTTATTTAGTTGGTTCAAGAGGATCTGTAGGGTCTTCTTTTGTAGCTACCATGTGCGACATAACTGAGGTGAACCCTCTTCCACCCCATTATGTATGTGGCAATTGTAAATATTCCTACTTTTTTACAGATGGAAGCGTTGGGTCTGGAGCTGATTTACCTGACAAGAGCTGTCCAGTATGCGGCAATAGTTTAATAAAAGATGGACATGATATACCTTTTGAAATATTCCTAGGTTTTGAAGGGGATAAAGAGCCTGATATAGATCTGAATTTTGCAGGGGAATACCAACCTGTTGCTCATAAATACACAGAAGAACTTTTTGGAGTAGGCCATGTCTTCAGGGCTGGGACGATAGGTACCATAGCAGAAAAGACGGCTTATGGCTTTGTTAAAAAGTATTTTGAAAGCAAAGGCAAAAAGCTTAATAGTGCGGAGGCTAAGAGATTAATATCAGGCTGTACTGGAATTAAAAGAACTACTGGTCAACATCCAGGAGGAGTTATGATTGTCCCATCGGATAAAGAGATTTATGAGTTCACTCCGATACAACATCCTGCAGACGATACAGACTCATCAATAATCACTACTCATTTTGATTATCATTCTATAAGCGGCAGACTATTAAAACTAGACATTTTAGGCCATGATGTGCCTACAATAATAAGGATGCTGGAGGATATTACCGGATTATCCGCTCAAAGCATAAAATTAGATGATAAAAAAACCATGAGTCTTTTTACTTCAACAGAAGCTTTAGGGATAAGTTTAGACGATATTGATTGTAAAGTTGGTAGTCTAGGCATACCAGAGTTCGGGACTAAGTTTGTAAGGCAGATGTTAATGGATACTAAACCTTCTACATTTGCAGAGTTATTGAGAATCTCAGGCTTATCACATGGCACGGATGTATGGCTTAATAATGCACAAGACATTATAAAAAGTGGTAAGGCTACTCTGAAGGATGTAATATCAACTAGAGATGATATAATGCTATATCTTATTTACAAAGGAGTAAAGCCAAAGCTAGCTTTCAAGACTGCAGAAAGTGTAAGAAAGGGCAAGGGCTTAACGCCTGAATTTGAAGAAGCCATGAGAGAAAAAGGTGTACCTGAATGGTATATAGATTCATGTAAAACTATCAAATATCTCTTCCCTAAAGCTCATGCAACGGCTTATGTTATGATGTCTTTTAGAATCGCTTATTATAAAGTCTACTATCCAGAAGCCTTTTATGCTACGTATTTCACGGTTAGGTTAGATGATTTTGATGCTGATATTCTTACTAAAGGGAAGAATTTGGTTAGAGCAAAATGGATTGAATTAGACAAATTAGGGAATAATGCAACTACAAAAGAAAAAAACCTGATGACATTAGTAGAAGTGGTCTATGAAATGTATTGCAGGGGTATTAAGCTTTTGCCGGTAGATTTATATATGTCTGAAGCAGATAAGTTTGTTGTTACTGATGAAGGTATAAGACCTCCACTGAGAGCTTTACAAGGGTTGGGCTCTAACGCTGCTTTAAGCATAGTAACAGAAAGAGAAAAGTGTCCATTTATTTCTGTAGAGGATTTAAGGGAGAGAACAAAAATCTCCAAAACCGTTATTGAAATAATGAGAAATCATGGATGTTTAGAGGGACTGCCCGAAAATAATCAGTTGAGCTTATTTTAAACTTGCATGAATATATAAACAATGTTATAATCTTTCTGGACACAAACTTATTTTTTTCAATTAGAGTGGGGCTTTCCCACTCTTTCCTATTATAAACATAAACAGATTATTTGCTCTAATTTGTCATCGGGTAAACAGATAAAGGAGGAGTTACCTTGAAGAGAAAAGTAGAAGACATATTATATGATATAAGCATGCCGATTCTAGACAAATATAATTTTGAATTTGTTGATGTAGAATATAAGAAGGAAGGTGGTCAGTGGTACTTAAGATTATTTATTGACAAAGACGGTGGAATTACTATAGACGATTGTCAATTGGTAAGCGAAATATTAAGTGACAAATTAGATGAAATTGATCCCATAGAACATTCTTATATTTTCGAAGTATCTTCACCTGGTATCGATAGGCCTCTAAAAACCGAAAGAGATTACAAAAAGAACTTAAACAAGGAATTAGAAGTGAAGTTCTATGATTCTTTTGATGGGAAAAAATCTATCGAAGCTACTTTATTAGATTATGATGATAAAAAAGTGATATTGGACTATAAAGGCAAAGAAATTGAAATTGATAAGAAAACAATAGCCATAATGAGACCTTTGATTAAGTTTTAAGGAGGGTTATAAATAAATGAATGGGGAATTTCTCCAGGCAATTGAGCAGATTGCTAAGGAAAAAGGTATAAAAGAGGAAGTACTGTTTGAAGCAATTGATGCAGCTCTGGTGACAGCATATAAGAAAAACTATGGAACTTCACAGAATGTAAAAGTAACAATAAATAGGCAAAATGGAGATGTTGATGTATTTGCTAAAAAGACAGTAGTCGAGGTTGTTAATGACGAGCTTTTAGAAATCAGTTTAGAGGAAGCCAAGAATATTAATAGGAATTATGATATTGGTGATATTGTTGAAATCAAAGTAACTCCAAAAAATTTCGGAAGAATTGCTGCACAAACTGCTAAACAAGTAGTTGTTCAAAGAATAAGAGAGGCTGAAAGAAGCAATGTTTATGAAGAGTTCATTAATAAAGAAGATGAAATTGTAACAGGATTGGTCCAAAGAAAAGAAAAAAACAATGTTTATATTGATCTTGGCAAAACAGAAGCTGTTCTTGGACCAAATGAGCAAGCACCTGGGGAAACTTATAATCTAGGTGACAGATTAAAAACATATGTTGTTGAAGTGAAAAAGACAACGAAGGGGCCACAAGTGATGTTATCCAGAACTCACCCAGGGTTGGTAAAAAGGCTTTTTGAACTTGAAGTACCGGAGATAAAAGATGGGATTGTGGAGATTAAAAGTATATCAAGAGAAGCAGGTTCAAGGACTAAAATGGCTGTATACTCTCATGATGAGAACGTAGATGCAGTAGGGGCATGCGTAGGACAAAAAGGACAAAGGGTACAGGTGATAGTAGATGAATTAAGGGGAGAAAAGATAGATATTATTGAGTGGAATAGTGATTTAGCTATATTTGTAGCAAGCGCCTTAAGTCCAGCAAAGGTTATAAGTGTCAATATAAATAAAGAAGAGAATACTGCCAATGTTGTTGTCAGTGATTCTCAACTATCTCTGGCAATTGGAAAGGAAGGGCAAAATGCAAGATTAGCTGCAAAGCTTACTGGATGCAAAATAGATATAAAAAGTGAATCACAAGCCTTATTAAATGAATAAGAGGTGATTTGATGGTGAAAAAAAAGGTTCCCATGAGAAAATGTTTGGGCTGTAATGAAATGAAAGCAAAAAAGGAAATGATAAGGATAGTAAGAAGTCCTGAAGGAAAAATAAACATGGATTTAAAGGGGAAAGCCTCTGGGAGAGGGTGCTATATATGTCCTACCATCGAGTGCCTAGAAAGTGCTATAAAGGCTAAAAGGATACAAAGTGCTTTGGAAACACAAATAGACGATGAATTAGTCAACACTCTTAGGGAGCAAATATTATCAAATGGAACATCGTAAAAAACTGTTATCAATGATTGGTATGGCATATAAAGCAGGTAAAATAATATCCGGCGAGGATCCTGTGAGAAAAGCTATTAGAAAGAATAGTGTCAAACTTTTGATAATAGCAGAAGATGCTTCTGACAATACAAAAAAAAGGTTTATTAATTCTGCAATTTATTACCATGTACCATACTTTATTTACTTGACTAAGGCGGAGCTAAGTGACAGCTTAGGCCAAAAAATAAGATCTGTGGCTAGTGTAACTGACGAAGGATTTGCCAAGCATTTAATCAGTCTCATGGAGAATAGTAGCTAAAAAAACTGGGGGTGAATTGTTTGAGTAAGAAGAGATTATATGAATTAGCTAAAGAATTGGGATTATCAAGCAAGGAATTAATAAGCAAGGCAAAAGAAGCAAATATTATTGTGAATAATCATATGAGTAATATAGAAAGTCATGAGGAAAAAATAATTAGAGATATGTTTGCCAAAAAGAATGATATAAAATCAGGAAGTAAAGAGAATACAATTAACTCTCCCGATTCAGTAAAGATGAAAGAGACTGTGAAAAACAATGTGAGAGATACTATTAATGAAGATTTTGATACTGAGTTTAATAACAAAAAATTAGCAAAGAAAAGCAAAAAAGTTGTATCCAATAAAAGAAATGAGAGTAATGCAAAGAAACATCATAATAGAAATGATAAGCGGAAAGATAAATCTCAATCTATACCGGTAAGTAAAGATGAAAATACTGCACCTAAAAAACCAATAAAAATTGGTAATACCATATCAGTAAAGGATTTAAGTGAAAAAACTGGCAAAACTGTTGCAGAGATAATTAAGAAATTATTACTACTTGGAGTAGTTGCAACTATCAATCAAGATTTAGATTATGATACCGCAGCTCTCATTGCTGAGGAGTTTGGAATT
Organism: Lutispora sp.; assembly: GCF_041687175.1. Lineage (NCBI taxonomy): Bacteria > Bacillati > Bacillota > Clostridia > Lutisporales > Lutisporaceae > Lutispora > Lutispora sp. The sequence goes on along the minus strand of NZ_JAWLCK010000001.1, from coordinate 5,347 downwards.
AAAATAGAAAAAGCTATCGATAAAGATGACGAAGAATTGCTTTTGAATGATGTGGAAGATAGAGAAGAAGACTTAAAACCGAGACCACCTGTAGTAACAATAATGGGTCATGTTGACCATGGAAAAACTTCTCTATTAGATGCCATAAGACAAACAAATGTAATTGCTACAGAAGCAGGAGGAATTACACAGCACATTGGTGCTTATATGGTAAATGTAGAAGGAAGAAAGATAGCATTCTTAGATACTCCCGGGCATGAAGCATTCACTGCTATGAGGGCGAGAGGTGCCAAGGTAACTGATATCGCAATATTAGTAGTAGCTGCTGATGATGGTGTTATGCCACAAACGGTCGAAGCCATAAACCATGCCAAAGCTGCCAATGTTACAATAATAGTAGCAATAAATAAGATTGATAAGCCTGGGGCAAATCCTGATAGGGTAAAACAAGAGCTTACAGAGCATGGATTATTACCTGAGGATTGGGGCGGAGATACAATTTGTGTTCCTGTTTCTGCAAAAAAGAAAATAGGAATAGAAAACCTATTGGAAATGGTTCTTTTAGTTGCAGAAATGCAAGAATTAAAAGCCAATCCCAATAGAAAAGCAAAAGGTACTGTCATAGAAGCTAAATTGGACAAAAACAGAGGACCTGTAGCTACAGTTCTTGTACAAAATGGTACTTTAAATATCGGCGATTTCTTTGTTGTGGGCAATACCCATGGAAAAGTAAGGACTATGATAGATGAAAAAGGTAAAAATATAAAAAAAGCAGGACCCTCTACACCAGTTGAGATAACAGGTTTATCAGAAGTTCCGGATGCAGGTGATATTTTCATAGCAGTGGAGGATGAAAAGATAGCAAAACAAATATCCGACAAGAGAAAAGAAAAATATAGAGAAGAACATTTGCAAAGCAGCCAAAAAATATCTTTAGATGATTTATTTAGTCAGATACAAGCAGGTAAGGTTAAGGAATTAAATCTTATTGTAAAAGCAGATGTGCAAGGTTCTGTAGAAGCTGTAAAACAATCTCTGGAAAGACTTAGCAACGATGAAGTCAAGATAAAGGCTATACACGGGGGAGTTGGTGCTATAACAGAAACTGATGTTATGTTTGCTTCTGCATCAAATGCTATAATTATCGGCTTTAATGTAAGACCACAGCCCGCTGCAATTACATTAGCAGAGAAAGATAAGGTTGATATTAGACTATATAGAGTTATCTATGATGCTATAGAAGATATTGAATCTGCAATGAAAGGGATGCTGGAACCTGAATATAAAGAAGTGGTATTAGGTCATGCAGAAGTTAGAGCTATATTTAAAGCTTCAAGCATAGGTACTATTGCAGGCTGTTATGTTACAGACGGCAAAATAAATAGAAATAACGATATCAGAGTAGTCAGAGATGGTGTAGTCATACATGAAGGTAAAATATCATCTTTAAAACGATTCAAAGACGATGCCAAGGAAGTGAACACTGGTTTTGAATGCGGTATCAGCTTAGAGAAGTTTAATGATATAAAAGAAGGGGATATAATAGAGAGCTTCACAATGGAGGCTGTACCAAGAAAATAGAAAAGCAGGTGATTTAATATGTCTACACAAAGACTAAATCGCATTTCTGAGGAATTAAAAAAAGAAATCAGCATGATTATTATGAACGAGTTAAAGGATCCCAGAATATCTGCTATGTGCAGCATTGTTTCTGTAGAAACCACCCCGGATTTAAAGTATGCAAAAGTATATGTAAGTATATTTGGAAGCAAAGAAGAAAAGGAGAATACTTTAAAGGGCTTAAAGAATGCAAGCGGCTTCATAAGAAGAAAGCTGGGAGATGTAATGAAAATCAGGTACCTTCCCGAGATCCATTTTGTTATGGATGAATCCATAAAACATGGTGCTAAAATAGCTGAGATCTTAAATGAGATTAATAAAAAGGAAGAGGGAAAACAGATTTGATTGTTGAAGCAGCAGTAGAATTGATAAAAGAGAGCAGTAATATTGCAATATTGTCTCACATTATGCCTGATGGGGACAATATTGGCTCTTGCCTTGCATTATATAATGCCCTTCTTGGGCTAGGTAAAAATGTTGTAGTTGTACAGGATGACGATGTACCAGAAGCATATAGATTTCTTAAGAATTCAAATAGAATAGTAAAACCTGAAGGTAACTACGATTTCGATCTAGTTATAGCTTTAGATTGCGGCGATATAGGAAGGCTTGGGAAGAGTGCCAAATATCTGAAAAATAGTAAGGTAATTAATATCGATCATCATATTAGCAATACTAATTTTGGACATTACAATATAGTGGATACAAATGCTTCAGCAACGGCTGAATTAGTATATGAATTAATAAATAAGCTTGAGATAGCCTTGGATAAGGATATATGTGAATGTATATATACAGGAATAGTCACCGATACAGGCCAATTTCAATATAGCAACACAACTTCTCTAACTCATAGAATAGCTGCAGATTTGATTAGTAAAGGTGTTGAACCGGCAAAAATATATAAGGATATATACCAGAATAATTCCATATCAAAGATGAAGCTTATAGGGGAAGCTCTCAATTCAATTGAACTCCACTATAATAATAAGGTAGCTTCAATTACACTTACGAAAAAGTTAGTTGAGCAAGTAGGAGCTAAGGATGAGGATGCAGATGGGCTTATTAATTTTGCAAGAGACATTAGGGGTGTAGAAGTAGCCTTATTGTTTAGAGAAACTGAGGATGGAAAAATAAAGATCGGTTTTAGGTCAAAAGATCTTATTAATGTAAATGAAATTGCCCAGAAGTTTGGCGGTGGAGGACATAAGAGAGCTGCAGGTGCAACTGCTATTGGTGAGATTAAAAATATAAAGGATAAAGTGATAGAAGCTGTAATAAGTGTTTTTCCGGTGGTGTAGGCTATGAATGGTGTAATTAATATTTTAAAACCTCCAGGCATGACTTCTCACGATGTAGTTTATTTTATCAGAAAAGAATTAGGGATTAAAAAGGTTGGACATACTGGAACACTAGATCCCGAAGCAGCGGGAGTCCTACCGATTTGTATTGGAAAATCCACAAAGGCAGCCCAATATCTGACGGAAAAGACTAAAAAGTACAGAGCAAATATTAAGTTTGGTATTACTACTGATACCCAAGATAAGCATGGCAGAGTGATAGAGCAACTGCCTGTACCTGACATGGATATCATGACTGTTAAAGAATTGGTTGAATGCTTTAAAGGAAGGATTCTTCAAACTCCGCCTATATATTCAGCTATAAAGCATAAGGGAAAAAAATTATATCAATATGCTTTAGAAGGGCAATCAGTTGATATTAAAAACAGATATATTGAAATTTATGAAATCAATATAATTGATAAAATTGATAAAGATGAATTTATTATGGATGTATTATGTTCTAAAGGAACTTATATAAGAACTCTGTGCCATGATATAGGATTAAAATCCGGCTATGGAGCCCATTTGTCCCAGTTAATTAGATTAGAATCTTTTCCTTTTAGTATAGATGATTCTCTTACTCTTGAAGAAGTTAGTGCCGCAGCTAAAAATAATTGTTTGCAGAAGTTTATATACCCACCGGATCTATTCTTCCAAGAATTTGACAGAATCAATATAAAAAAATCTGCAGAGAAATCTGCAATTAATGGCAATCCAATTTTTACACCAGGTTTAGAAGATAATATAGAAGCATATGAAGAAGGAACAATGGTCCGTTTATACATTGGAGATAGATTCATTGCTTTAGGAGTCATAGGATATGATGCTTGTTACAATAAAAACTTTATAAAAATAAAAACCTTATTTACCTGATTAAGAGGAGATATACATGGTAGTTTATACAAATTATAAAGAAGCAAAAAAGGGAAATCCTTATTGTATAGCTCTTGGCAGTTTTGATGGAGTTCATTTAGGACACCAAAAATTAATCGAAAGGGTTGTGAATAAAGGAAAGGAACTGGATTGCAATAGCATGGTTTATACTTTTATGGATCACCCTAAAAAAGTGTTAACACCAAATTGCTCTCATGAAATGATAACACAAAATTTACAAAGAGTTAAAATAATGGAAAGCTTTGGACTTGATGCTGTCTATCTAGAGGATTTTCAAAATATAATGAAGATGGATGCAGAGACATTTGTCAAAGATATATTAGTGTCTCATTTTAACATTAAATGCGCTGTAGCTGGATATAATTTTACCTTTGGTAATAAAAAAGATGGCAATGCAGAAATATTAAAAAGATACGGTGACCTATATGGTTTTGAAGTAGCTATAGTGGATGCGGTTAAGATAAAAGGAAACATTGTTTCAAGCAGCTTTATAAGAGATATGATAAAAAGCGGTAAGGTTGATGATGTGAAAGAATATTTAGGTCGCAACTATAGCATCGATGGACAAGTAATCCACGGTAAGAAAATTGGAGAAAAGATTGGTATACGAACTGCAAATTTAAGTATCAACAAAGATTTAGTAGTACCAAAACCGGGAGTATATTTCACAGATACAATTGTGAATAATAATGTTTATAAGAGTGTCACAAATATTGGCACTAACCCAACTTTTAACGGCAACAAAATGAACATAGAAACACATATAATAGATTTTCAAGAAGATTTATATGGAAAAAATATTGAAATATTCTTCTTAAAATGGAACAGAGAAGAGAAAGCATTTAATAATGCATCAGAATTAAAAAAGCAGATATTGGATGATATTAATAATAGATTAAATTATTAAATAATTACCTTTACACAAAGCCCACCCTTGTGTTAAAATTTATTTGTTATAGATGAGACCATTTACCAGGTATATCGATTCACCGACGATATGCTTAGCAAATGGCGTAAAATTAGGAGGTGAAAAAATGGCATTATCAAAGGAAGTTAAAGAACAGATAATCAAAAAGTACCAATTAAAAGAGGGGGATACTGGATCCCCAGAGGTGCAAATTGCTTTACTTACCGAAAGAATTAATACTCTAAATGAGCACTTAAAGATTAACAAGAAAGATCATCATTCAAGAAGAGGTCTTCTAAAGATGGTTGGTCAGAGAAGAGGCTTGCTCAACTATTTGATGTCCAAGGATATTGAAAGATATAGAGAAATAATTGATAAACTTGGAATAAGAAGGTAATATTTTTATAAATGATGGGCGGTTGAATCCGCTCATTATTTATGTTTTTAAAAATCAGAAGCAGGAAATAATACATATTGTATAGAAATATTAATTTCATGAAAGGAGGTAATATATTGGAGGAATTTAGTATGGAGTTGAGCTACTTTTCCTACTTCTACAGATAATGTTCTTCCTGCCAACTCC